>JACCRK010000198.1 GCA_013813565.1 Herpetosiphonaceae bacterium | reverse complement strand
ATCCTCACCGAGTCCGCGCTGTCATGGCTCGGATTCGGCGTGCAGCCTCCGGCGGCTTCGTGGGGGAGCATCCTGCGGAGCGCGTTCGACAACATCCTCACGACGTCCCACCTGGTCTACCCGCCGTGCATCGCCATCTTCATCGCGGTGCTCGCGTACAACCTCGTGGGAGATCGCCTGCGGGACGTCGTCGATCCGCGGCTCCGCGGGAGTCGCTGACGCACGACCGCATCAGTGGCCGGTCGTCGCCCGCTGGGTCTTGGCGACGTGTGGCCCCTCGGCAATCTCCTCGATCGTCTTGCCGATGAACGCGTCGAGATCGGAGGGCTTGCGGGACGTGACCAGCCCGCGATCGACGACGACCTCCTCGTCGACCCAGTCGGCGCCGGCGTTCTTCAGGTCGGTCTGGATCGAGTGGTACGAGGTCAGCTTGCGGCCCTGCACCACCCCGGCGTCGATCAACGTCCAGGGGCCGTGGCAGATCGCCGCGATCGGTTTGCCGGCGTCGAAAAAGGCCCGCACGAACTTCTGCACGTCAGCATCGCGGCGCAGCTTGTCGGGGCTCATCACGCCGCCTGGGAGCAGCAGCGCATCATAGCTG
This sequence comes from Herpetosiphonaceae bacterium, assembly GCA_013813565.1. Lineage (GTDB taxonomy): Bacteria > Chloroflexota > Chloroflexia > Chloroflexales > Herpetosiphonaceae > JACCRK01. The sequence continues at coordinate 3,734 of JACCRK010000198.1, read as the reverse complement.
TCGGGATTGGCCTCGGCAGCGGTGATATCCACGCTCACATACTCGCCCCAGTTCTCCTCTTTCCAGCCGCGAATGGTGCCGCCCTCCAGGGCCACAATCTGCGTGTGGATGCCGGCATCCTCCAGCGCCTGGCGCGGCTCAAGCAATTCACTTTGTTCAAAACCATTTGTCGCCAGAATAGCGACGGTCTTGCCTTGTACATCTGCCACGATCTGGCCTCCTTCACACGATTTAACTCTAATTACCAGCGGACCGAGCAATAATTAGGCCAGCAGCCGCCTGGACCACGGCGCGCTACGGCATACATCTTGCCACAACTATCCGTGTTAATGAAATAGGAGGTTCACCAATGACCGAGCGACGATCTCAGAGCACACATGAGCCAGATGATAATTTCCAGCGCGATCTCCACCCTGATGTCGGCAGCGAGCAGACCGACGAGCGCCTGACCACAGCCTACGATCAGAAAAACCTCCAGCAGCGGCTGCCCGGCCTGAGCGCCGAAGATCTGAAACAGATCTCCATTTTGACCGAGGGCACCCGGCTGGACCAGGGCGCAACCTATCTCGACCTGTACGCCAGCCCGCCGCACGAGTTCAAGGCGATGGGCGGCATGACGGCGGGAGAGCACAATATGTATGTTCCCAAGAGCGAGACCGACTACCAGCTGTGGAATCGGCTGATCGGGGTCGCCAACCCCGAGCGCACCGGCGAGGCCGACGAGGCCGACGAGGTCTAAAGCCCTGATTCGGCGGATTGCAATCGGGTGAAGAGGCACGGTCCGCCGTGCCTCTTCGGCTAGCCAGCGAAAGGAGTGCTATGCCCAGTGAATTCACCAGCGCCGAGATGTGGCGGGATCTGCAAATCCTTGGGCAGGCGCTGGTCGCGCTGCTGCTCGGCGGCATTATCGGCTGGGAGCGCGAGTCGCAGGGCAAGTGGGCCGGGTTTCGCACCCATATGTTGGTGTGTTTCGCCTCAATGATGCTGGTCGCGATCGGTCGCCTGCTGATCATCGACTCGCAGGCGCTGTTAGAAAATGAAACGCTGCGGGTCGACCCGGTGCGGATTATCGAGGCGATTGTGGCCGGCGTGTCGTTTCTCGGCGCCGGAACCATCTTCCGTGATCGCGAGAACAATATGATGCACGGCCTGACCACGGCGGCCTCGCTGCTCGCGGTGGTGCCAATTGGCGTCGCGGTGGCGATTCATCGCTATGTGTTGGCGCTTGGCGTCACCGTGCTGATCCTGTTTGTGCTGCGGGGCATGCAGCAGGTTGAAAAGCGCTGGGGGGGCAAAGCCACGCCCGAGCAGTGATCGCAGGCGGCGGATCGGCTCACTCAACCTCAATCTGGGCCGGGCGAGACCGTCCGCGCCTGCGCCACCACCGCCAGATCTGCTCGCCCCAGTCGCCAATTCGCCCGGCCGCCAACAGCGCGACCGGCGCCGTCACGGTGAGAATATACTGCGGCCACTTGGTCGGCCAGACGAAGAGAAACAGCATCATCGTGCCAAACCACAGCGCCAGCAGCCGATCGCGCTGCCAGGTTCGACGTAGCGCGATCAGGCCGATCACGCTAAACACGCCGTCGAGCAGCACCACAAAAACCCCTGGGTGCCACGGCACCGAGCCGAACAGCCAGTACAGCGGCTGCTCCCAGCCGTAGCCGGTCGACTGCACCTGCGCACCGCCGGCGTAGGCGGTGCTGAAGGCCAGCGACTCGCGCAGCCGCCCGACCGGGTTGGGCCACAGGGCCGGGTCGAAGAGGTGAATCCTCCCCACGCACAAGGCGTGGGGCTTCTGCCTTCACCGACGCCCGCCCGCACTCGCAGGTCTTACGGCATCTCCGGCAGCGTTTTGCGTCTCCGACATTCCCGCGGCGACGAGGCGTATTCCTTCATCCAAAATGTTGATAGCAGCATTGATATCGCGGTCATGGATCGTGCTACAGGTGCCACACGTCCACACGCGATCTGAAAGCGTCAAGATAGTTTTCTCGTGGCAGCGGTGACATGTCTTGGATGAGGCGTAGAACCGCCCGACCTTGACCACCCGCCGTCCGTGCCATTCCGCCTTATCGTGCAGCATCTGCATGAAGGTACTCAGGGCGGCATCACTGAACGACTTGGCCAGCTTGGTTCTCGCAAGACCTTTGACGTTCAGGGTTTCGATGCACACCGTATCGAACTGTTGAATAATTTCCAGGGCGTGTTTGTGGAGCCAGTCGGCTCGCTGATTCCTGATCCGCTGATGGGCGCAGGCAAGCCGCTGTTTGGCTTTGCGGCGGTTCGCACTGCCCTTTGTGGCGCGGGAGAGCTTCCGCGCCAGCCGCTTCAGCTTCTTCTCACCCCGGCGGTAAAACTTCGGTGGTTTCACCTTTACGCCCGTGTGCAGCGTCGTGAAACTTTCCAGGCCCACGTCAATCCCCACGGGGCGGTCGCAGGTTGGCGCGACGTCGGGCCGTTCGATATGGCAGACGAACACCACCCACCACGCGCCCGTGGCATCCTGTTTGACCGTGGCCCCTTTGACCACGCCCTGCAATGGGCGATGAATCACGGCCCGGACCAACCCGATTTTTGGTACGCTGATGGTTGTATCGTCAACGACCATTACGCATTGCGGAAAACGCATGCTGTGGGGCGTCCGCTTCCGCGATTTGAACCGGGGATATTTGGCCCGGTTCGCAAAAAAGTTGGTGCATGCGGTTTCCAAATCCATCAGCGCTTGCTGGAGCGATTGGGCTACGCAGGCTTGGAGCCACAGATGGTCAGCATCGCGCTTCAACTGGGTCAATGCCGCCGCCAGTGCGTTGTACGTAAGGTTTTTACCCGTTGCTGCATAGTGGGCCTGCTTGCGCCCGCAGCCGCAGCCCCAGCGCAACCGCAAAGACAACCAGTATTGCCAGAATCCGCCAGCCGGCGCGCCAGCTCGGGCGTACAAAAAGCCGCGAACGCGGCGCAGCCTGTGGTGATTGGATAGAGTGACCTTTCGGAAATGTGACCGGATGATGCTTTCAGTAGCCGGAGTGGATTAACAGTCAGAGTATCGAGGCATTGGTGCAAATATGCAATCTGGAGCGGGGCAAAACGTCCGCCGCGCCTGCGAGGCTTGGATACATCGCGGGCGCGGCAGGAAGGAAACGGATTAGCCCTTGAGATCGAGCAGCTGCTCCAGGCGGTCGACCATATCGCTCAGCACCTTGAAGGCCGCATCGACCGGCTCGGGCTGGGTGAGATCGACCCCGGCCAGCTTCAGTGCATCCAGCGGCGTCAGCGAGCTGCCGGCCTTGAGGAAGGCCAGATAGTTCTCGCGGGCACCGGGCTGGTTGGCCAGCACATTTTCGGCCAGGGCGTGGGCGCCGGCGATACCGGTGGCGTACTGGTAGACATAGAAGTTCGAGTAGAGATGGGTCGGAAACTCGGCCCAGGTGATGCCGATCCGCTCGCTATCCAGCACCACCTCATCGCCATAGCCCTCGCGGAACAGCTCGAACATCAGCTGATTGAGGCTCTCGGCGTTCAGCGGCTCGCCGCGCTCAACCCGCTGGTGAATCTCCAGCTCGAACTGGGCCAGGATCGGCATAATGAAGAAGTAGCGATGGAAGTTGCTCATCGCCTCCTCGATCAGCGCGATCTGGAAATCGCGATCCTGGTTGTGTTTGAACAGGTAGTCGCGCACCAGCGCCTGGTTGAAGTTCGAGGCCACCTCGGCGACAAAGATGGTGTAGTTGGCA
>JACCRK010000197.1 GCA_013813565.1 Herpetosiphonaceae bacterium | reverse complement strand
GGCTAGCGACGTTTGGCCTGCTGTGGCGCTGGCGCCTGCCGCTGCCCGACCGCGGCCTGGGGATGGCGCGGCTGGTCGGGCTGCTGGCGCTGGCCTTTATCGCCTGGCTCCCACCGGCAATGCACCTGTGGTCGTTCAGCCGCCTGTGGATTGCCCTGGTCTTTGCGCTGCTGGTCGGCTCCGGCGGCTGGAGCCTCTGGCAGCAGCGGGCCGAGATTCGCGCCTGGGCGCGGGATCGGCGCGGCGCCATCATCAGCGGTCAGCTGATCTATCTGGCCGCCTTTGGGCTGCTGCTACTGATCCGCTACCTCAACCCCGATCTGTGGCACCCTGGCATGGGCGGCGAGAAGCCGATGAACCTGGCCTACCTGACCGCAACTCTGAAGACCCAGCACTTCCCGCCCTATGACCCGTGGTTCGCTGGCGGCTATCTCAATTACTATTACTGGGGCTACGTGCTGGTCGGCACGCCGATGAAGCTGCTCGGCCTGCGCCCGGAGATCGGCTTCAACCTGGCGCTACCGCTGCTGTACGGTGTCACGGCGCAGGTGGCCGGCAGCCTGGGCTACAATCTGCTCTCCTCGCTGCGGCGCACCGCCGCCCGTCTGGAGCGGCGGGCGATCTTCGTGGCAGTAGCGACTGCGGTTGCCGTGGTACTGCTGGGCAATCTGGTCCAGGTGGTGCTGTATGTCAATGGCGCTCGCGCGCTGGCCAACCCCGAGCTTTCATTCAACGACCCCGCCCAGAGCAGCCAGAATTTCTGGCTGACCCCCTGCAATCTGGCGAGCAAACAGATGATTCCAGAGACTGGCGCGGTGCAGTACAACTGCTCGCTCAGCGATCCGATCCGGGCGCTGGGCGAGGCCGCCAGCGGCTTCGGGAAGCGGCTCAGCGGCACGCCCTTTCCATTCCGCATCGAGTGGCCCTACTGGAACGCCACTCGCGTCGTCAAGGGCACGATCAATGAGTTTCCGTTCTTCTCATACCTGTATGGCGACCTGCACGCCCATGTGATCGCGCTGCCGCTGACGGTGCTGGCACTGCTGCTGCTGGTGGCGCTGTGGCGCGGACGGCGGCGCTCCTGGTGGACGATCATCGGCCTGACGGCGGCGCTGGGCTTCCTGGCCGGCGCCCTGCGGGCCACCAACAGCTGGGACTACCCGACCTATCTGGCCCTGGCGCTGGTTGGCGGGCTGGTGGCCACCTTCAAAAAGGGCGCGGGCGAGCCATGGCAGCGGCGCTGGGTGCAGATCGCGCTGGTGCTGGCGACGCTGCTGGCGGCGATCAACCTGCCGTGGCAGCCCTTCACCCGCTCCATGGCCACCGGCAGCTACGAAAAGCTGATCCTGGTCAGCGGCGATTTTCGCATGAGCCTGCGCGAGTGGCTAGTGATCTACGGCCTGTGGTTCTGGGTGCTGGTGCCGTTTCTGATCATCCTGGCGCGGCGAGTCTGGCAGCGAACGACCCTGGTGGCGGTCGGCTGCGCAACGCTGCTGTGGATCCTCCTCACGCTGGGGCTGGGATCAACCCTGAAAGCGCGCGATCAGTTTACCGCCGAGGGCAAGCTCACAATCTTCTTCAACGACCTGATCCTTGAGCCGCTGCGCCAGGGCGGGGCGGCCATTGTCGTGGTCCTGCCGCTGTTTGTGATCGCGGCGGCGCTGCTAGTGGCGGCCCTGCGCGGACGGGTGCGCTCGCGCGAGGTGCTGCCGCTGGCCTGGACCACCGCCGCCCTCGGCCTGCTGATTATGAGCGAGACGGTCGTGCTGCCTGGCGCCGGCCGGATGAATGTAGTCTTCAAGTTTGGCTATCAGGTCTGGGTGCTGCTGGCGGTGGCCGCCGCAACCGCCCTGCCGTCGCTGGCGATCAGGGGCTGGGGCCGGAGGGCCAGGAGTGCGCCGGCGGAGGCACGCCCTCGGCGCTCGTCGCCGCTGCGTTTGATGTGGGCCGCCGTCACACTGTTGCTCGTCGCTGGCACGCTGGTCTATCCGCTGACCGCCACTCAGGCCAAGGTTGCCGACCGCTACGTCCCCGAGGCCCCGCGTGGCCTTGACGGTATGGCCTGGATGGATGGTGCGAAGTGGAATGAGAACGGCGAGTTTGCGCTCGCCGCCGATGCCGCCGCCATCCGCTGGATCAGGGGAAATATTGAAGGTACGCCGACGGTGCTGGAGGCCAGCACCTCGCCCTATCGCTGGAACACCCGGATCGCCACCTGGACCGGGCTGCCGACCGTGATCGGCTGGGATGGTCATCAGAATCAGCAGCGGGCGCCGGCGCAGGGCAACTGGATCGTCGGCCATCGCAAAGATGTTGTTCAGCAGATCTACACCGCGTTCGATATCAGTACCGCCCGGCTTCTGCTCGATGAGTATGGCATTGGGGTGATCTATATCGGCCCCATGGAGCGCAATCTATATGGTGGCAGCGCTGGACTTGCTATCTTCGAGCAGCTCGGCAACGACTGGCGCCTGGTCTACAACCAGCAGGAGGTGCAGATCTACCAGCGCACAACTGCCGCGCCGGTGCCAACCTTCCTGCCGCCACGGCCAGAGGAATATCCGGGCCTGCCGCCCGCCGATCCGGTCGCCAACATCAGCCTGACGCGGCCGGTCGGCACGCTGCCGGCGGTCGACGGGGTCGCCGACTGGGCCTGGCTGGGCCAGAACCAATGGGCGGCCCTGCTGCTGTGGCTGCTCGTATTTGAAGTGGTTGGCCTGCTGGCCTGGCCGATCGCCACCCTGGCCCTGCGCTCGCATGGCGCCGCCGCCTGGGGCAGCAGCAAAATCCTCGGCCTGCTGCTGCTTGGCTGGCTGATCTGGCTGCCGACCAGCCTGGGCGTCTGGCGCTGGACCCGCCTGAGCGTCGTGGTCGGCCTGCTGATGCTGGCGGCGCTTGGCGCTGGCGCGTGGAGGCTGGGAGCAGCCGCACGGATTCGGGCCACCTGGCGCCACAACCGGCGGACACTGATCGCGACCGAGGCGGTTTTCCTGGGCCTGTTCGGACTCTGGACCCTGCTGCGCGCCGCCAACCCGGATCTGTGGCACCCGTACTGGGGCGGTGAAAAGCCCTTCGAGTACGGCTTCCTCAACGCAGTGCTGCGCTCGCCCCAGATGCCGCCGGTCGATCCGTTTTTCTCAGGCGGCACGATCAACTACTACTACTACGGCCTGTATCTGGTGGCGCTGCCGATGAAACTGCTGGGCCTTGACCCGGCGATCGGCTTCAATCTGGCGGTGGCCACTGTCGGCGCGCTGATCGGCGTGGGGGCCTGGTCGGTGGGGCTGCTGGTTACCCGGCGCTGGCGAGTGGCGGCCTACGCGCTGGTCGCGGTGGCCCTGATGGGCAATCTGGCCAGCGCGATTCCGATTGGCTCCTCCTCGGGCGTGGCCGGGATTGTCCGCGCGTTTCAGGCCTGCGATCTGCCGAGCGAGCAGCCCAGGCCAGCGTGCGCTCCAGTCGATAGCGCCGACGACGTCAATCTGCTGGCCACCCTGGACGATGCGGCCAGCTATGGCACGTTCAGCGGCTTCACCAATCGGCTTGGCGGTGGCGTGCCCTGGTTCTGGGGGCCGAGCCGGGTGATGGTCGGCGGCGGGCTGAATACAATCAACGAGTTTCCATCCTGGAGCATTGTCTTCGCCGACCTGCACCCGCACCTGATCGCGCTGCCGATCACGCTGCTGGTGGTGGCGCTGGCCTGGGAGGCCAGCCGGCGGCGCCGCTGGCGGCACACCTGGCCGAGCCTGCTGCTGATCCCGCTGGCCCTCGGTGCGCTGGCGGCGTCGAACGCCTGGGACGTGCCAACCTATGGACTGCTGGTCATCCTGGCGCTGGCGCTGCGCGGCTGGTCGGGCGGACAACGGCGCCGCGAGGACAGCCCTGCTCTCTGGACTGCCCTGCTTCGGGCCGGCGGTTGGGCGGCGGCTGGCGTTGGGCTGCTGCTGGCGGGAGCGCTGCTCTACGCCCCCTTCTTTGGCGCCTACCGCGCGCCAATCGGCGGCATCTGGCCAATTCGAATTGGCTCACCAACGCTGCCCTGGCTCGCAATCTATGGGCTGTTTCTGCTCATTCTGGTGGGGTGGATGCTGCTCCCGCGCCGGAAAATACAGTCCGGCGCAGCTGCCCAGCGCCCACTGCTGACCGCGCTGGTGGGGCGCCTCCGACCTCGCTGGCTGCTCCCGTATGGGGTCCTGAGCGTTGCCCTGCTGATCTGGTATCTCCAGCGCAGCCAGCCGCTGACGTTCAAGCCCATCTTCACCGCCAGCTTCGGGGTGCGGGCGATCCTGGTCGCCCTGCTGGCCCTGCTGGTGCCCCGGCTGCTGCGGCGGACCAGCAATCAGCCCGCCGGGCGCTGGGCGCTGCTCCTGGCCTTGGTGGGCGCCCTGGTAGCGCTCGGCAGCGAGATGGTGTTCGTCCGCGATCACCTGGCGCCAGTCGTCTGGGAAAATGGCCCGAACGAGTCCGAGCGGATGAACACCGTCTTTAAGTTTGGCTACCAGGTCTGGGTGCTGTGGGCAACTGCGGCCGCGCTGGTGCTGCCGCGCCTGCTACGCGGGCTACGCCGGGCCAACACTCTGGCCTACGGCCTGTGGATGGGCATCCTGGGTCTGCTGGTAGTCGCCGCGCTGATCTTCCCGATCTTCGGGCCGCTCAGCCGGGCCGGCACCCGATTTGCCGATCCGCCAGCCGGGCTAACGCTTGATGGGCTGGCGTTTATGAGTACGGCCAGCTACGGCGTCAACGACGGCACGGTGGCGCTCGCCGACGACGAGGCGGCGATCCGCTGGATCACCCAGAATATCAGTGGCACACCGGTGCTGCTCCAATCCGAGCAGGAGTTCTATCGAGCCTATGGAGTGCGAATCAGCGCCAACACCGGCCTGCCAACAATTGTCAGCGCCCTGCACGCCAACGAACAGCGGCCTGGCCCGCTGGTCGATCAGCGCATCCGCGATGTTCAGCGCATCTACAGCGGCAGCGATCCGCTGGAGACCCAGTGGCTGCTGAACAAGTACGCCGTTGATTATGTCTATGTTGGCCCAATTGAGCGGCTGCGCGACCCGCTGGGGGTGGAGAAATTCAGCACGCTGACCGGGCTGGAGCAGGTCTATCAGCAGGGTGGGGTCACGATCTACGAAACCACACCCCAGCTGCCGGAGCTGGCGCTCCAGTGGCGCCCGGATCTGCCACCGCCGGAGCAGTCGCCCAACAGCGGAACGCCGGGCGATGATCCGCTAACCATGGCCCTGGCGCTGTACGAGAGCGATCCGAATAACTCTGGCTATGCGTTTGATGCCGGGCAAAAGCTCTGGCAAAACGGCCAGGGCGACCGGGCGGCCGGTCTTTTACGCCGCGCCGCCGATCTCCACCCCAACGACATTGGCCTGCACCATGTGCTTGGCGATGTGCTGCTGAGCATGGGGAGATTTGAGGAGGGCGTGCGGGCCTACGACGAGGGCTATCAGGCCGGGCCAACGGTGCAAAACCTGAGCAAGCTTGGCACTGGCTACATGGCCTGGGGCGCGGTTGACTCGGTCAGGCTCAGCGATGCCGAGCGGATTTTTCAGCAGGCGATTGAGCAGCAGAGCGACTTCGCCGACCCCCACTACTATCTGGGTGAAACCTACCGCCTGATGGGCAATGCCAGCGCCGCCCGCGCCGAGTTCGAGGCCTACCTGAGCCTCGCGCCAGCCGATGGCCTGTGGGTCGAGGCGACCCAGACCAAGCTAAAAACCCTGCAATAAGCCTTGAAACCAGCCGAACGTCTCCGTTCGGCTGGTCTGTGTTGGTAGATTATGTTTTTTGATATTTTCCGCTGGTGGCTGGCGCTGCTGTTCATCGGCCTGCTGGCCACGCCGCTGACGACCTGGCTTTTTCGCGACCTGCCTGGCCGGGGCCTGGCCTGGAGCAAGGCGCTCGGGCTGGTGGTGGTTGGCTGGGGCGCCTGGCTGCTGGCCATGTTTGACATTGTGCCGTTTGGCGCAGCGGGCGTGCTGGTCGCCGCGCTGGGGTTGGCCGTGGCGAGCTGGTATGTCCAGCGTGGCAGCGGCTGGAGCAGCATCCGCGCGGCCGTCCGGCGCTCCTGGCCGACCTGGGCCGCCTACGAGCTGCTGTTTATCCTGATGCTCTGGGCCGGCCTCCTGCTGCGCATGTATGGCGCGTTTGGCTCGGCGGTCCACAACACTGAAAAGCCTATGGAGCTGATGCTGCTCAGCTCGGTCCTCAACAGCCCCACGTTTCCCCCGCAGGATTTCTGGCTGGCCGGCTACTCGGTCAACTACTACTACCTTGGCTACGTGCTGGTCGGCGGGCTGGCCTCACTCAGCGGGGTTGGCCTGGGCGAGGCCTTCAACCTGGGTGTGGCGACGATCTATGGCCTGACCGCGCTGGGCGTTGCCGGGATCCTCGCCACGCTGATCGGCCTGCGCTTTCCCACGCCACCGAAGACTGCGCGCCGCTGGCGGCCTGGCACGGTCGCGACCGTGCTGCTGGGGATTGGGCTGGTGCTGGGGGTCGGCAACCAGATCGGCGCCCTCCAGCGGATTGTTGGCTCATCCGAGGTCAACATCCTTGGCGATGCCCAGCGGGTGGAGGTGCTCTGGCAGGCGATCAAAGGGATTACGCCGCGCAGCGTCGATCCAGCCTCGGTCAAAAGCAGCGCGGGCAACGCCAGCGCCACCCTGGCCCCAATGGATCCGGCCAACTATGATCTCTGGGGGCCGTCACGGGCGATCTACGATGATGTGAATAAGGACGCGCTGATCACGGTCGATGGCGTGCAGCGTCAGGGTATTCAGCAGAATCAAGTTATTACCGAGTTTCCCTTCTTCAGCTTTTACCTCGGCGATCTGCACCCGCACGTGCTGGCGCTGCCGTTTGTGCTGCTGGTCATGGCGCTGGCCCTGGCGCTGCTGGTGCGGCCAACCCTGCCCGGCTGGTGGCGCAGCGGCCCCGATCGGCTGGAGCTGGCCCTGAGCGGCCTGCTGATCGGCAGTCTCTACATGATCAACTCATGGGATGCGCCAACCTACGGCTTTCTCTATGCCGCCGCGCTGGCGCTGCTGCTGCGGCGGCTGGCCCCCGCCGCTGGCTGGCGCTGGCTGATCCAGTGGTTCCGCCAGCTCGGCCCGGTGGTGCTGGTGGCGCTCGTTCTATTTCTGCCCTTTTTGCTGACCTTCGACTCATTCGCCGGCCGGGACAATGTCCCCCCGCCGTTCGACAAGATTCCGCTGATCAGCACCCTCGGCCGCAGCATTGGCCCGGCACTTGATCACTCCGGCTGGACCGACCTGCTGGCGATCTTCGGGCTGTTTCTGGTGCCGCTGCTGGCCTGGGCCCTGCGCGCCCAGCGGGGCTGGCGGAGCTGGGCGCTGGTCGCTGGCACGCTGGCGATCGGGCTGGTGGTCGGAGTTCCAGCGCTGGCCTTCGCGCCGCTGGCGTTCCTGCTGGGCCGGGCCGCCTGGCGCGCCGCCGAGCGTCCGGCGCTGGCGTTTGGGCTGCTGCTTGGCGGCCTGGGATCGCTGCTAATTTTCGTCACCGATGTGATCTATCTGCGCGATAATTTCGACTACCGTTTTAACACGGTCTTCAAAGTTTACTATCAGGTCTGGCTGATTCTGGCGATTGTGGCGGCCTATAGTGTGTGGGAGCTACTGCACAGCGGGCGCTGGCGACGCCTGGCCACAATCGTCTGGATCGTGCCGTTTGGCCTGCTGCTGGCTGGCGGGCTGGTGTACCC
>JACCRK010000134.1 GCA_013813565.1 Herpetosiphonaceae bacterium | reverse complement strand
GGCCAAGCCCCAGGTCGCCGCCTTCATCAGCTTCTATCTGACCAACGTCAACGACCTAATCCTGGACGTGGGCTACTTCCCCGCCAGCGATGCGGCCCTGACCGAGGCCAAGCAGGCGCTGACCGATACAATGAAGTAATAGGCTGTGGTACCATTGCATAGGCTTCGGGGCAACAAGAACGCCCCGAAGCCTATTGTCAATTTTGTATCCAAAGCTCTTCGGAGGACCCCTCAATGGATGACAAAGCGAGTGCAGGTGTGAGTATGGATAGCCGGGTGGCTGGGGTGCGCCGCGAGACGGCTGAGACAACCCTCAATCTACGCAAAAAATCACGCCCTGGGGAAAATGTTATTCAGGGATTTTTACTCTTCTGTGGCGTTCTTTCGATGTTTACCACCATCGGCATCGTTTTAGTCTTGGGAAACGAGTCGCTGCACTTCTTCACCAATGATAATGTCTCGATTACCGAGTTTCTGACCGGCACCCAATGGTCGCCCCAGATCGGCCAGTTTGGGATTTTGCCGCTCCTTCTGGCGACGCTGGTTACGTCGTTTATCGCGATGCTGGTGGCGCTACCGCTGGGCCTGGGCGCCGCGATCTACCTCAGCGAATATGCCTCGCCCCGCGCCCGCAAAATCTTGAAGCCGGTTCTGGAAGTCCTGGCCGGCGTGCCCACGATTGTCTATGGCTACTTCGCCCTCACCTTTATGACCCCGCTGCTCCAGTCGATTTTTGGCAAAGATACGGTCAATATCTACAATATGGCGGCGGCGGGCCTTGTGATGGGGATTATGATTTTGCCGCTGGTCTGTTCGATGAGTGAGGATGCCCTCAGCGCCGTCCCCCGCTCGCTGCGCGAGGGCGCCTATGGCCTGGGCGCAACGCGGCTTGAGACGGCCACCAAGATCGTCGTTCCCGCCGGGCTGTCGGGGATCATCGCCGCATTTGTGGTGGCGATCTCGCGGGCGGTCGGTGAGACGATGATTGTGGCGGTTGCCGCCGGCGCCGGGCCAAACTTCACGCTTAATCCATTTGCCTCCGCCGAGACCATGACCGGCCACATCGCCCGGATCAGCGGCGGCGATCTGAGCTACGACTCGATCGACTACAACAGTATTTTCGCCATCGGGATGCTGCTGTTCCTGCTGACCCTGGTGTTGAATATGGGCAGCCGTCGCCTGGTTCGGCGCTTCCGTGAGGTATACGAATAATGGATGCACCTGAAGAAAAACCAACCAGCGGGCTGCCCCACGGCGCGGCGATGCAGCGCAATATCGTGCGGCGACGGCGCAAAGGCACCGTCCTACGCTCGATCTTTCTCGGCTCCACCCTGATTGGGCTGGTGGCGCTGGCGGTGCTGCTGTTCACCATCATCAACGACTCGTTTGGCCTGGTCGCCCTGGACTACAAGGTCGATCCGGCCACCCTCTCCGACCGCCCGCTGGAAGAGCTTTCCAGGGACGAGCTGGTCGTGATTCTGCAGGATAATATCTCCAGCAATGCCTTTCGCACCCTGGAGCGCACCACGCCGATGGCCCAGCGCAGCGAGGGCGATGTGCTGGGCCTGGTGCTGGAGCGGGTGGTCAAACAAAGCGTCGCCGGCACATGGTCGCTGACCGACTCGCTGCTCAACCGCAGCGCCATCGAGGCCCAGGTTGCCGCCGAATCTCCCGCTGCGACCCTGAAGTTTCGCTCGTGGCTCTCGGGCGGCTTTCTGACCACGCCAATGTCCAGCAATGCGCTGATCGCCGGGGTGCGCACCGCGCTGTTCGGCTCGCTGTGGATGATCGGGATTACGATTCTGTTCGCCTTTCCAATCGGTACCGGCGCGGCGATCTATCTGGAAGAGTACGCCCGCGACAATCGCTTCAATCGGATTATTCAGACTAATATCAACAATCTGGCCGGGGTGCCGTCGATCATCTACGGTATGCTGGGGCTGGCGGTGTTCGTGCGGCTGCTTGAGCCGGTCACCAGCGGTCGGGTGTTCGGTGTCGAGGGGTCGAACGGCCGCACGATTCTGTCGGCCTCGCTGACAATGATGCTGCTGATCCTGCCGATTATCATCATCAATGCCCAGGAGGCGATTCGGGCGGTGCCGCTGTCGCTGCGCCAGGCGAGCTATGGCCTGGGCGCGACCAAGTGGCAGACCATTCGTCACCACGTCCTGCCCGGCGCGATGCCCGGCATTCTGACCGGGACAATCCTGGCGGTCTCGCGGGCGATCGGCGAGACCGCGCCGCTGATTGTGGTCGGCGCCTCGACCTTTATCGTCAGCGACCCCGATGGGCCGTTCTCGAAATTCACCGCCTTGCCGATTCAAATCTACAACTGGACCTCGCGGGCGCAGGGTGAGTTCGGCAATATCGCCGCCGCCGCCATTATGGTGCTGCTGGTGATGCTGCTGACCCTCAACTCAATCGCCGTGCTGATCCGCAACCGTCTCAGCAGGAGAGCTTCATGACAACTCAAGATCGCTATACGCTGAACGCACGCAACATGAGCGTGTTCTATGGCAGTTTCAAGGCTATCAACAGTGTTAATCTGGATATTGAGCGCAATAAAATCACCGCGCTGATCGGCCCCTCCGGCTGCGGCAAAAGCACGGTGTTGCGCTCGTTCAATCGGATGAACGACCTCGTGCCGAGCGCCCGCGTGGAGGGCGAGGTTATTTTCCACAACCAGAATCTGTATGCGCCCCATGTCGATGCGGTCGAGGTGCGCCGGCGGATTGGGATGGTGTTTCAGAAGCCCAACCCGTTCCCCAAAAGCATCTACGACAATATCGCCTTTGGCCCGCGCATCAGCGGCTGGAAGGGCTCGAAGACCGAGATGGACGACCTGGTCGAGCACTCGCTGCGCAACGCGGCACTGTGGGACGATGTCAAAGATAAGCTTAAGGCCAGCGGCCTGGCGCTCTCCGGCGGCCAGCAGCAGCGCCTGTGCATCGCCCGCGCCCTGGCGGTGGAGCCCGAGGTGATCCTGATGGACGAGCCGTGCTCGGCCCTTGACCCAATCAGCACGCTGAAAATCGAAGAGCTGATGATGGAGCTGAAGCAGCGCTACACGATTGTGATCGTGACCCACAATATGCAGCAGGCCGCCCGCGCCTCGGACTACACCGCCTTTTTCCTGATGAACGCGGAGCGGGCCGGCGAGATCGTCGAGTATGGCCCCACCGGCGACCTGTTCACCAACCCCAAGGATAAGCGGACCGAGGACTATATCACCGGGCGATTTGGCTAATCGATTAAAAAGGATCAGGGATCAGCTACCGCGATGATAGCTGATCCCTTTTTTTAACTATGCGTGAACGTTATCTGCACGCCCTGGCCGAGCTGGAGGGGCAAATCCGCGACATGGGCGCGCTGGTCAAACGCGCCGTGCACAATGCCATCTGGTCGCTTGAGCATAATCAGCCGGCCTTCGCCCACGAGATTATCGCCAAGGACCGGGAGATTGACATGCGGCGCTACGCCATCGAGACCGCCGCCCTGCACGTGATCGCCCGCCAGCAGCCGCTGGCCGGGGATCTGCGGGTCGTCAGCGCGATCCTCGATCTGGCGTCGGAGCTGGAGCGGATTGGCGACTACGCCGAGGGGATCGCCGAGATCTTTCTGCGCTGCGCGAGGCAGCCCCCGCTGGCGCTGCCGCCGCCGATCTCGACGATGGCCCGGCACGCCGAGGCCATGCTCAACGATGCCCTGGAGTCGCTCCACAACCGCGACCCCGAGGCCGCCACCCGCCTGGAGGCCGCCGACACAGCCGTCGATGTGCTATACATTGAGGTGACCGCCTGGGCGATGCAGAGCATGCGCGAGTCGCCGCAGACCCTCGAGCGGGCGATGTACTATCTCTGGATCGCCCATAACCTGGAGCGGATCGCCGACCGCACGGTGAATATCGGCGAGCGCACGTCGTTTATCGCCACCGGGGTGGTTGCGGGGAAACCGAGTGGCGAGGGGTTAGCAGCTAGAGGCTAGGGGCAGGCGGCGGGCGGGTACGGAGTCCCGCCGCACAGGGATTTTGGTTTTGCATGGAAAAATACTCTTCTTCGTGGATCATGATCCGCGTCTGCCGCGGCATTCCACCTAGAGCTGGTCGAGCAGGCGCACCAGGGCCTGCACAGCGGCCTGCTCGCGAATGGCCTGCACATCCTGGCGGGCCTGGCTGATGGCCGCCGCTCGCTCGCTGGCATTGCTGGATGCCTCGGCTCGCAGCGCACTTTCGAGCGAGAACTCGGCATTCATCAGCGCTCTGGCGGTGGGGCTGCCGCTTTGGCGGGCCGCCGCCGCCTGTTGCTGGGCCTCGGCGTGGGCCTGACGCAGCGGCGCTGCCGGTTGCTGTTGATCGCCAGTGTTCTGGTTGACGTTGATGGTACCTTCGTTTGTGCCGGTGACTGCGCCATAGACCGTACCGCCGGAGATGTTGACCTGGCCCTGCTTATCGATCGATCCCTCGGCGTAGTCGCCGCCAGTGTTGATGGTGCGGGCATCAACGTAGTACCGCACGACCTCGGGCAGGGACGTGTTCGGCGGCGGGTCGCTGCTGGCCACGCCCCGGCGGGCTAGCTCGGCGTTGATCCCGTCAATCTTTGCTTTCGCTTCTTCGAGCTGATTCTGAATATGCAGCGGCACATACAGATCGCCGAACTTATCGGCCTGAGACGCCAGAAAGGCTAGGTTGCGGCGCTGAATGGCGCGCAGCTCTTGGAGGGCTGAGATTTCCAGGTAGGCATAGCTATCACTCATGGACAACGCTCCTTTGTGGATATCGCGCTAGAACGGCGATAAATAGTAACGCCATTATACAAGGCTAGGTGAGAATCTTGTGGCGCGGTTGCGGGGGATGATCAGACTTAATATATTCTGGTGTTGAGGTGGTAAATTGGTTGGCATTGGTTGGCAGCTGTGTTGATGGCGCTCAAGACGATGGTTAAATCGTGCTCGATTTCTTGATTGTCAAAACGGATGAAGTGATAGCCTTTGCTTTGTAGCCAGGCTGTTCGTTCGGCATCACGTTTGGGTTGGGCTAGATGAATCCCCCCATCAACTTCGACGATCAAGTGGCACTCATCACAGTAGAAATCAACGATAACACGATCAATCGGGTGCTGCCTGCGCCATTTGCGTCCATCGCTACCATTGCCACACCACTGCGCCCACAGCAGGGTTTCAGCGGCGGTCATTGTTTGGCGTAGATCGCGCACCCGCTGCCGCACTATTGGTGAGACCGCTCGATACTGTTTTGCCAAGGTTTGACTCTTACCCCTAGCCCCTCTCCGGTGCGCGGGGGAATATCCTCAAAACTCTTTACATCATCTGATTTCAATGCCCACATTTTTATATCCGATTAGTCGTCGATTGAGCAGCGTCGCTCCGGGCAAGCGGTCTTGGGAAGCCCCACGATTAACTCCCCTCTCCCATACGCGGGAGAAGGGCCGGGGGTGAGGGTACCACGACCACCCGCAAACCAAGTTTATTGCCATAATAGAATGGATGATCGTTGTACCGAACAGCGCAGCGTCCGTAAGATTCATCGCGGGACCATGAACCACCACGGATCGACATCCTATTATCAGGGGTAGTGTAAAGCCTTTGGGGATCGTAATCAATATCATACGGGACATAGACCGACCGTGTCCACTCCCACACGTTGCCCGTCAGGTCCAGCGGGCCGCCTGGCCAGGTGCCCTGGGCGAACAAGCCTACTGGTGAGGTTTGGTTAAACCCGATTTCCTCGGTATTGGCATAACCTTCGCGCCATTCGTTGCCCCAGGGATAGGTCCGGGCATCGCCGTTGCGGGCGGCCCGCTCCCATTCAAAATCGCTGGGCAGGCGAAACTTCAACTCTATACCGGGGGCAACCGCCGCCAGCCAACCATGATGCTGCACATTCAGCCAGGCACAAAACGCATTGGCCTCCCACCAGTTAATCCCAACCAGCGGCTGGGTCGGCCGATTGAAACGCTGTTCATCCCAGAATGCAGGTGCACTGCGCGAGCGAATAAGTTCGCTGATCTGGTAGTCGCCGCGTGAGATGTAGCCCAACTTGGCAATCCCGCGCAGCTCCGCGATCCAGTCCTGGTCAGCATCGCGCCAACGTCGCGCCGCGCTGGTAGGCCACCAGCGGTCGTCACGGTAGCCGCCAGCATCCACAAACTGGAGATACTCGGCATTGGTAATCGGCAAGTGCCCAATCCAGAACTGCGGCAGGGTGATCCGCCGCAGTTCATTATCATCGTTTTTGAGATCGAACTTGCCAGGAGTCAGCTTGACCAACCGCTTAGTGATGGGGCTGGGTGAGCCATCGGGCTGAACAAAGCGTGGGTCTCCCAGCTCGCCCAGCGCCAGCCCGGCGGCAAGGCGCTCGTGAGGCGTTGGTTGGGTTGGGATGGATGGAGGCGTAGACACCTGTGGCTCGGCAATGCTCAGGGCCTCCATCGCGGTGCTGGCGTGCCGCCACAAATCCGGCCGCACTTTGAGCCGGGTCATGGAGATCAGCAGCTCGGCCCCGCGAATCTGCTGGGCGGTCGAACCGATCAGCAGGGTTTGCACCAGACTGAACACGGTGCTGTGATGCAGCGAGTACGGCGCATAGTTCGCCATCAGGTTCAGGCTCAACCGCCAGTGGGGCTGGGTGACGAGGCTGACACACTCCTCATGAAATTTAGTATCGAGCAGATACAGCCCGGCCAGAAACTGCTGAAACAAGCGATGGGGGAAATCGTACGAGGGTGCGGCGGCATTGTTGCCCGACTCGTGGAGCAGGCCATTGCTATTGAGCAAGCGGTCTTTGGCGCGAGCCGTCCACTCGCCAACCTGGCGGCCCTGGCCGGGGTGCGAGTAGATCGCCTGGTAGTACCCCTTGATCAGCCCCTCAATCGCCGCATCATCCAGGCCATTGAAGGCTGCGCCCTGCTGTTCCTCCAGCCCATGGGCGTGATAGGCGATCAGCGCCACCATAGCGTGCAGTTGATCGAGCGGCACGTGGTCGCCAGCCTCAGTTGGAGCGCGGCGCTTGAGCAACTCGTCCACACACAGGTGCAGCAGCTTGCCCTCGCTATCAGGCAGCTTGGTATGCTCCATATTGACATAGACCATCAGCGCCAGCAGCAAGGGCGTGCGGGTCAGCTCGGCCAGGGTGGTATTTTTGACCAGCTCAGCACGCAGCGTGGCGGATTTGGCGCGAATTGTCGAACTATCCTCGTTGCTTGGGCGATTGCGGCCTAGCTCCGCATAGTAGCGCCGAACATATTCCTGCTGCCCCGCCAGATCAAACAGCTCCAGCCGTAGCGTGGGCAGCCCGATCATCTGACGGCCAGGGTAGGGCGGCGGCGGCGGATTTTCATAATCGCGAATACGACAGCTCACGATGATCCGGCTTTTGCCAAACATCGCCTGTGCGTTGGTAATACAGCGTTTGACCGCCGCCAGGCGCTCCAGCGGCACCTCATCCAGGCCATCAAGCAGCAACAACCCTTTGCCCTCGGTCAGCAGCTCCTCGACCGCATTCCGCAGGCGAGCCTGATCCTCGGCCTTCGCGGTAGAAGGATTGAAGTCCCGGCCCATCAAGTTCAACTCACTAACCACCTCCCACAGCGCGTGATAGGTCTGATGTTCGGAATCCGTGAGGGGCACAACTTGTTTCAGGCGCACCCGCACCGGCAGCAGGGCCGTGTGGTACCAGCCCTGCTGGTGCAAAGCGCCACGTTTGGCCGGGGTTTTGATCGCCTCGGCCTGTGCCGCCGCCAGATAGGAAATAACCGTCGTTTTACCGCCGCCCGTCCCCCCCAGCAACACTGCGTGATGATGCTGCTTCTCGCCGAGCGCCTGCAACACCGGCGAAAGCATAGTTATACGGCCACCTGGCTTCTCCGATAGCACCGTGTGATCATACTGTGCATCCCCAAGGGCGTGCAACTTATCGAGATCTAGCGAAGGAGCAGAAGGAGGCAGCCACTGGGCATTCAGCATCGTCCAGACGTGGTCCAGCGACATCTGCTCCTGGTCGGTATCCTGCGTGTCGGTTCCCAGCACCAGGCGGTTGGCATTGAACTGCACCTGCACGACATATTCATCCAGCAAACGCTCAGTCGTTTTGCCACTCGACGTCGGCTGCATAAACGTCTGGTTGATCCAGATATGGCCCAGATTGGTCAGAACATTGGCGCCGTACACCCGCGAATCATCGTGCAGCTCCTGCTGGCCCGAACCTGGCGCACGGTCAGATGTAGGCGCTGGCGCAGGGTGAGTTAGGGCGGCCAGCTGACCCAGGCACCGCTCAAGCTGCGTCTCCAGAGCCTCACGCACATCCTCGTCTCGCTCATCCCTCAGTCGCGCCCGCAAGCGGTCAATCTTCTGACGCAGGTGATCCGCCTCACTCATCGCTGCTGCCCTCTCGTTGGATAGAATGTGGCGATTATCTTAGCACAGAGACGCTCACCCCGGCGCTGCAGCGCCGCCCTTCTCCCGCGCACGGGCGAGGGGTTGGGGTAAGCGTCTTCACTCCAGCCCCACCACCTCCAGAAACCGGTCCGCCACATGCTCCCAGTCGTACTGCCGGACGTGCCGCTGGCCAAATGCGCTGTAGCGGCTCCGCAGCGCCGGATCGGCCAGCAGCGCGATCAGGGCGGCGGCCAGGGCGGCCACATCGCCCGGCGCCACGAGAATGCCGGCCTCGCGCTGCGGGACCACCTCGGGGATGGCGGCGGCGCTGGTGCTGACGATCGGCAGGCCGCTGGCCATCGCCTCCAGAAACACAATCCCAAAGCCCTCCTGCACGCTCGGCAGGCAGAAGATCGCCGCCCTGCCGTACCAGCGCCGCACCTCGG
>JACCRK010000100.1 GCA_013813565.1 Herpetosiphonaceae bacterium | reverse complement strand
CGCGAGTCGCCCGAGCCGCCGGGCCGTGTTGGCCCAACAGTTCCAGTCATCTGCTCCTTATCGCGGCGCTGATCGCCTTTTTCGGCGTTCGGGCCCTCGGGCCGCTTGGTGTTGCCCGTATCGCCGCTGACTGAAGGGTCTAGCGACGGCGGCGCTTCAGCCCCAAGACTGTCGCCAGGGTCACAAGCACCACGCCAACCGATACCCAGATCACTGTCGAGCTGCCTGAGCTGGCCTCGGCGGCGGGCGTTGGCGCGGCTAGCTCGCTGGTTGGCGTTGCAAACGGGGCGGCGGTCGCCACTTCTGCGACAACGGTCGGGGCGGCGGTGACCTGCTCGGCCACGGTCGTCGGGGTGGCCGCATCGCTGGTCGTACCGGGGTCGGCGAGGTCGCCCACCTCGGCCTGCACAAACACGGCGGTGGTGCGGCCGGGGACCGTGAAGCCCCCGCTGGTTGGGTCGAACGTGGCCGTTTTTACCAGCGGGTCGGCGGAGGCGGCCTGGACTGGGTGGAGGCTAAAGTCTGCATCTTGCAGCGCCGCCTCGGTGATGGTCTGAGGCTGGCTGGTGCTGTTGAAAACCACGACAATCCGGTCGTACTGCTGGTCGAGATCGGCGCCAGCATCGGTCAGACTCATCATGATCACGCCGGGGATCTGGGCGGGGCCGGTGTTGCTGAAGCTGAGCTTGGCCTGGATATCCTCGGCGGTCTGCAGGCGAAACAGCGGCGAGCTGCGGCGGATCTGCAGCATCTCGCGGAAGTTGGCGCTGGCCGCCGCGATATCGGCGGGCGTTGGCTTGAGGCCGGGATTGCCGAGCAGCGGCTTCATGAGCGGCCAGTTATCCTGATTGTCGGCCGATGGCGGCAGGCCGGCGCCCCAGGTGCTCTCCTGGCCGGTCCAGTCGATCCGGTTGAACCAGTCGCCGGAGTTGTAGCTGTTGCGGTCGAGCGATTTCGAGCGCAGCAGGTCGTCGCCGGCGTGGAAGAATGGCACCCCCTGCGCCAGCGCAACCAGACTTAGCCCTAGGTTGTGCATGCGCACGCGCTCGGCCAGCGGCGCAGTGGCCGGAGCTTTGGCCTGCACCGCATCAAACAAGGTCTCGTTGTCGTGGGCCGAGACATAGACAATGTGCTCCTGCGGATCGAGCGTGTAGCCCGCCGGCTGGCCGTTGTAGGTGACCTTCTCGCCGGTCACGGTGTTGCCGTTTCGATCGACAAAGCTGTAGTTTTTCAGGTTGCCGGCCAGGCCGACCCGAATCTGGTCGCTGAAGAGCAGGATATTGGCGCGCTGCTCCTCGACGGTGCCCTGCTCGGTGCCGTTGGGCGCATCGGCCAGCCCGGTGATAAAGCCCTGTTCCTGGAAGCCGCTGAAGGGGCCGCCGCCACGGGCAGCATCACGCAGGCGGTCGCTGAATGTGCCGATGCCGGTGCCGCCCATGGTGAGCTGGGTGGCATTCACGCCGCGTGCGCCATCGGCGACCTCGCCGAAGTTCCATCCCTCACCATAGATATAGATGCCTGTGCCATCGACGCCATCTTTTTCGAGCGTCAGGCTGTCGAGCATCGCCCGCACATTGGTCATGTTGCTGAGCATATGGTGGCCCATCAGGTCAAAGCGGAACCCATCGACTTTGTAGACGGTCGCCCAGGTGCGCAGCGAATCGACCATCAGCTTCTCCATCATCGCGTGCTCGGTGGCGGTGTTGGAGCAGCAGGTGCTGTTTTGAACCTCGCCTTTCTCATTCAGGCGATGGTAGTAGCCGGGCACGATCCGGTCGAGCACCGACCGGGGATTCTGGCCGTTGGAGTTGGTGTGGTTGTAGACCACATCCATCACTACCCGCAGGCCGCTGGCGTTGAGCGCCTGGACCATCTCGCGGAACTCGGTAATCCTGGTGGTGCCGTCGGGGTTGGTGCTGTAGCTGCCCTCCGGCGTGGTGTAGTGAAAGGGGTCGTAGCCCCAGTTGAAGCCATCCTGATCGCGCCCTGGCTCAATCGTGGCCTGCTGCTCCTCGGAGTCGGGCGCCAATCCGGCCAGCTGGGCGAAATCATTGCGCTGCTGCTGGCTGCGATCTTCCTCAATCGTGGCGATGTCGAAGACCGGCAGCAGATGAATATGGGTCAGCCCGGCCTGGGCCAGCGCCTTGAGATGCTGCATTCCGTTTGACTCGGTGTTGCTGAAGGCCTTGAAGGTGCCGCGCTGCTCCTCGGGCACGCTGGCATCGGTGATGCTGAAATCGCGCACGTGCAGCTCGTAGAGCACAATATCCTCCGGAGTGGCCAGCGCTGGCTTTGCGACCGCCTCCCAGCCAGCTGGCGCCAGACTTGGATCGCCCAGGTTGACGATCTGAGAGCGGGTGCTGTTGGTGGCCAGGCTAATCGAGTAGGGGTCGGTCACCAGATTGCGCTCGATCTTGCTGGTGGCCGGGACATACACCTCAACCTCAAACAGATAGTACTGGCTGGTCCAGTCGGCCTGACCGACGCTGCTCCAAACCCCGCTGGCGGGATCGAAGGTCATTGCGGCGCTGACCGGGGCAGTCCCCGGGTTGGCATCGGCGAAGCGCAGCAGCGTGACGTTGCGGGCGGTCGGCGCCCAGACCCGAATCGTGGGCACGGCGCCAGCGTAGCTCACGCCCAGGTCGCCGGTGTAGCGATAGACATCGTCAAGGACGCCGGGGATCTGCAGGCCGCTGGCGTCAACGACGTTGCCGTCCTGATCGCGGGCCAGCACCGCCACCTGCCCCTGGAGGATGGCCGGAACCTTGTCCAGGTCGGCCGCCGCCAGCCGCAGCGCCGAGAAGCCTTGCAGATGGGGGAAGCGCTCGAACACGCCGGCGCCCGGCCCGCCGCTGGCGAAGGTCAGCGGCAGCATTTCACCGCCGGTGATGCCGGTCGCGGTCTGCTCCAGGCCGGCCTCGGGCGCATAGTGCAGCTCGTAGGTGTATCTGGGCGAGCCGATCACGTTCCACAGAATCGCATCTTGGGCGACCCAGTGGGCGTAGGGCACAGTGATATTGCCCCTGGGCGCGCCCTCGGTGCTGATGACGAGCGTATTGTCGCTGCTTTTGAAGCCGAAATAGATCTCATCGCCAGGGTTGGCGACAGTGAACGTTGCCGCGGCCCCGCCAGGCGTGCCGTCGGCGCCATAGGTTTCATCTGAAGTTTGATTACGTGCCACTTTTGCCTCATAGGTGCCAGCGGGAATCAAGGTCGTCACAAAACTGAACGTGCCATCGCCGTCGGGATCCTGCAGCCACGATGCCAGACAGTCGGGCGCGTTATCCTGGGCGCAGCCAAGCTCATCCTGAAATGTGCCCAGCACCACACTAATCGGCGCGTTGACGCTATCGGCAACGGCGTGGGTGGCGTGGTCATAGATAAAGGTGACGCTGGTTGGCTCGGCCAGCGTGAGGGCGAGATTTGCCCCGCCGCGGGCGCCGCGCTGGCCATAGTTCTCATCCCAGCTGTCATTGAGCGCCACTTTGTACTCATAGGAGCCGGCCGGAACCTCAAAGGTGCCCTGCCAGACGCCCTCCTCAAAGGTCAGATAGGTGTTTTTGCAGTCGGGCTGCCAGTCGCCGGGACATCCCAGCACGCTCTGGATGGTGCCAGGGACGGTGACCGTCGCCGGGTCGGGCGTGTCGGAGGCCTCCGCCGGGGTGGTGGGTGGCAGGGTCGCCAGCAGCATCGCCAGCAGCAGCAGCAGGGCTAGCATCGCCCGAGTTCGGGGGGAAACCATACGATTCCTCCTCACAATTGAAAATCCGGATGAGATGACGCTCAAAATGACATTTGGCGGCCATCTTACCACGGTTTGGGCAATGTACAAACAATCATATTCAGCGCCAGGCAGCCATGGTTGCCGCCGATCAGCAAGCCTGTTAGAATCGGCGCAGCTTTAGCGTGTTAGCTGGGCCAGAGGCGTGCGAGCCGGCGTAATCCGCGCAGCATTCAGCTGCTGCCATTTCGTGGCCTGCCAGGCCCGCAGCATAGATTAATCACCCGTGGCACATTACAGAGCGGCATCGCCTACGCCATGTCGGTGCTGTGACCTGGCGATCGCGCCGCTCTCCGCAATGATGCGGTTAGACATAAGGATTCATCCAATGAGTATTTTGGAGATTTTCGAGACGATGGAATATGGCCCGGCCCCTGAGACAGCCACACCCGCCATTGATTGGCTGGACCAGCACCAGCGGCGTTTTGGCCTGTTCATTGATGGTGCCTGGACAGAGCCAGCCGACGATCAGCTATTTGAGACGGTTAATCCGGCCAACCGCCAGCCGCTGGCCCAGGTCACTCAGGCCTCAGCCAAGGCAGTTGATGCGGCGGTGGCGGCGGCCCGGCGGGCTTTTCCAGCCTGGGCGGCCACCCCTGGCCACGTCCGCGCCCGCTACCTGTACGCGCTGGCCCGTCAGATTCAGAAACACTCGCGGCGCCTGGCGGTGCTGGAGACGCTCGACAACGGCAAGCCGATTCGCGAAACCCGCGATATCGATATTCCGCTGGTCGCCCGCCACTTCTACTACCACGCTGGCTGGGCCCAGCTGATGGCCAGCGAGCTGCCCGACCACGAGGCGCTCGGCGTGGTCGGCCAGATCATCCCGTGGAACTTTCCGCTGCTGATGCTGGCCTGGAAGATTGCGCCCGCGCTGGCGATGGGCAACACCGTAGTGCTGAAACCGGCCGAGTGGACCTCGCTGACCGCGCTGGCCTTCGCCGAGATCTGCCAGGAGGTTGGGCTGCCGGCGGGCGTGGTCAACATCGTCAGCGGCGATGGCAAGGTCGGCGAGCAGATCGTCAACCACCCCGACATCAACAAGATCGCCTTCACCGGATCGACCGAGGTTGGTAAGATTATTCGGGCGGCGACGGCGGGCAGCGGCAAGAAGCTCTCGCTGGAGCTGGGCGGCAAGTCGCCGTTTATCGTCTTCGACAGCGCCGACCTGGACAGCGTGGTCGAGGGTGTGGTCGACGCAATCTGGTTCAACCAGGGCCAGGTCTGCTGCGCCGGGTCGCGGCTGCTGGTGCAGGAAAACGTGGCGGAGCAGCTAATCGCCAAGCTGCGCACCCGCATGGAGCATCTGCGGGTCGGCGATCCGCTGGATAAGGCGATTGATATTGGCGCGATTGTGGCGCCGACCCAGCTGCAAAAAATCGAGCAGCTGGTCAGCCAGGGCGTTGACGAGGGCGCGACCAAGTGGCAGCCGTCGTGGGCCTGCCCGACCGAGGGCTACTTCTTCCCGCCGACTCTGTTCACCAACGTGGCACCGGCCTCAACGATCGCCCAGGTCGAGATCTTCGGGCCGGTGCTGGTGACGATGACCTTCCGCACGCCCGAGGAGGCGCTGGCGCTGGCCAACAACTCGCGCTTTGGGCTGGCCGCCAGCATCTGGAGCGAAGACATCAACGTGGCGCTCCACGCCGCCGCCAGGATCAAAGCCGGGATTGTCTGGATCAACAGCACCAACCTGTTCGATGCGGCGGCGGGCTTTGGCGGCTACCGCGAGAGCGGCTACGGACGCGAGGGCGGCAAAGAGGGCCTCTACGAGTACATCAAGCCGATCAAGGCAAAAAGTAAAAAGGCCCGGCCCAGCGAGCAGGCCGGCGTGGCGAGCAAGCAGAACGGCAAACAAAGCAGCGATCATCTGCCGCTGATCGACCGCACTCCGAAGAACTATATTGGCGGCAAACAGGCGCGGCCCGACTCCGGCTACAGCACGCCGGTGTACGATCCCGCCGGGCAGCTGATTGGCGAGGTTGGCGAGGGCAACCGCAAGGACATTCGCAACGCGGTGGAGGCGGCGCGGGCGGCCAGCGGCTGGGCCAGTCAGACCGCCCACAACCGCGCCCAGATCCTGTACTACATCGCGGAAAACCTCAGCGCCCGCGCCGGCGAGTTTGCCCAGCGGATTCGCCAGCAGACCGGCCGCAGCGATGGCGAGCAAGAGGTTGAGGCGGCGATCGAGCGGCTATTCACCTACGCCGCCTGGGCCGACAAATACGACGGCGCGGTCCACTCCACCCCGATTCGCAACGCCACCCTGGCGATGGTCGAGCCAATCGGCACGTTTGGCCTGATCTGCCCCGACCAGTACCCGCTGCTCGGCGCGATCGCGCTGCTGGCGCCAACGATTGCCCTGGGCAACACCGTGGTGCTGGTGCCATCGGAGCAGCACCCGCTTTCGGCGACCGACCTCTACCAGGTGCTGGACACCAGCGATCTGCCCGCCGGCGTGGTCAACATCGTCACCGGGCCGCGCGATGGGCTGGCCAAGGTGCTGGCTGAACATAACGATGTCGATGCGCTGTGGTACTTTGGCTCGGCGGAGGGCAGCGCCGTGGTGGAGCGCGCCTCAGTCGGCAACCTCAAGCAGACCTGGGTCAGCGACGGAGTGGAGCGCGACTGGCTTGACCGGCGCGAGGGCGAGGGCGAAGAGTTCCTGCGCCACGCCAGCCAGATCAAAAACATCTGGGTGCCCTACGGCGCGTAGGCAGGTTGGGCGGAGATAGGAAGTAGCGCTGGCGAGGAATAGGCATTCCTCGCCAGTGTGTTTAATCAGGTTCTGACTGCAGACACAGCCGACAAGATTTCGGCTTTATTCGAGCAGCTGGCTCACCGGGTCGCTCGGGTCGATATCGGGCGTGCCTTCGGGCCAGACCGGCGGCCCGGCCAGGATATATTCGAGAGCCTCTTCCATTGTCATGAGCTGACCTTCGGCCCATGCCGTTGCAAAAGAATCTTCATCAAGACCATTTCGAATTAAAGTCTTTACAGAATCATAATAATCCTTTTCTGTTTTATAGTAAGGTTGATTATATACTTCTGTCAATATCATCGCTGCATAAGAGAATAGTTTGATCATTGTGGGTATATTAATTCTAATTGACTTAGATATTATAACTAAATAAATATAATTATATATAGCATTGCCGATTCGTATTTTATCTTTATGTTTTACTGCTGAAGGTAATCCTTCTTGGAGTAAACTCCAGGCTTCAAAAAATTCTTTATTTTGAATCAATGTTCTTACGGCTGCCAAAAGTGACACATATAGATCAAACCTACTATTAGGTCGTTGTATTTGTATTCCTCGTTTGTAATCTATTGCTGCTAAACTACAATTCCCCTTGAGTGAATTAAAGTGTGCTCTTACTATAATCGTTGTGCCAATTCCATGTACGTTATTTATATCTACCCATGCAGATAAACTTTTTTGGAAATAAATCTCACTATCAGAATAGTTCTCCGATTCATAGTAAACTCGACCTATTGTCTCGTAACATCTGGCGATGACATGCTTATTTCCTATTCTCTTGCAAATATCAATACAATCATTTAAGATGTGTAAAGATTCATTGAATTTTTCTTGAGCACAATAAATATTTCCAAGACTATTAAGTAAGTTTGCTATTATTGTTTGATCGCCTGAAATCTTCGCAAAAACTAACCCTTCAGATGAGTATTCTTCAGCAACTTGCAGTTCACCGAGAATTCTTGATTTTTCTCCTAGAATTAAAAGCGTTACAGCTAAGGAGTGATTATCCTGGATTGATCTTGCTAGAGTCAGATTTTCTGTAAGTAAATTTTGAGCTAAATCAATTTTCCATTGTAACATAAGTACATTACATATATCAGTGTTGATCTTACAGACATCCATCTGTTGATTTAGCGAGATAGAATTCCCTTTAGATCTATCTAGAACTATAAAAGCCTCCTCAGTCTTGTTTAGACGTAAAAGAATCCACCCAAGCTTCCGTAGGCACTGAGTTTCTAAATATAAATCATCTAACAATTTTGCTATTTCTAATGCCATTCTACAAGGCTCTTCTGCGTTAGAGCTTTTTCCAACGATATCTAATACGTCGATTAATCCAAGCAGCGCTTGTAATTTTAGGCTTTTATCCGTAATTAACGGCATAAGCTTATTATAGTAGCCAATGGCATCCTCATTCGCGTATGTGGCTTGAGCAGATTTTGCAGCGCGGTGCAGATACTCAATTGTTTTCGGTTGATTATTGCTGCGCTCGTAGTGGTAGGCGACGCGATATAGCGTCTGATTATCGAGGGGTGCGGCGCTATGCTCAAGGTAGCGGGCGAACTGCTCGTGGAGCAGGGCGCGGGTGGGAAAGGCCAGGCTCTCGTAGGCGACCTCCTGGGTGATCACGTGCTTGAAGATGTAGGCCAGCTCGGGATCAGGCGCGTCCTGCACGATCAGGTTGGCGCTATGCAGCTGCTCTAGATCAGTTTGTAGCTCGGCTGGCTCATTGAACGCCGGGTAGTAGCCGGACAGCCAGGCGACCCGAAAGAGCCGCCCGATCACGCTGGCGACCTTGATGGCGGTTTGCTGTGAGGTGCTGAGCTGATCGATGCGGCTGAGAATCAGATTGTGCAGGCTCGTCGGCAGCTCGCCGCTCTCCCAGACTGCAGCAGCGTGCAGATCGTGCTGTTGGGAGTGCAGATAGGTGAGCAGCTCTTCGATATAAAAGAGATTGCCCTGGGTGCGATCGAAAATGCGCGTGACCAGGGTTGCCAGCTCCTCGGGGCTCAAGGTGATCGCAAGCATGGCCAGCCTGGCGGCGACGAGCTTGCTGGTGTCCGCCTCCGGCAGTGCGAACAGTGTCACCTCGCGGAGTGAACTAAGCTGACTAATCGGGTTTAGCGAAGCGGCTGTTGGATCGAAGGGCCGATAGCCGAGAACGAAGGCCACCGGCAAGGCTTCAATCACTCGACCCAGAGCGATCAGCAGGCTAGCTGACAGCGGGTCGATCCACTGAACATCCTCGACGATCAGCAACAACCCAGTCGCGGCGCCAAGCTGGGTTTGAACCCAGGCGCGAAACCAGTCGACCAGCAAGGCTTCCCGCGAGGCGTTGCGTAGCTGAGCATCGAATGAGCCAGTCAGCTCAGTCTCGGCGATCGTCAGGTTGACCACGGGGGCCAGGAGTGGCAGGCGGAGGAGCAAGGCTGGATCAATCCGGGCAATCGCGGCCTCCAGACTGGCCAGCTGGGTGGCTGGCGGGTCAGCGGAATTGATCCCGAAGATGGCGCGCCAGATTGGCTGCCAGATACTATAGGGTGTGTTGCGACTGTAGGATTGGCACTCGGCGCCGTAGACGCGCCACTGCTGGGGCTGGATGGCCTGAGTCACCGCGCTGATCAGGCGTGATTTGCCGATGCCAGCTTCACCAGTTACCCCGATCACCTGGCCATGGCCGTTCTGGGCTGCCGCGAGATAGCTGCCGATCTCCTGCAGCTCCTTAGCCCGTCCGATCAGCGGCAGCTGGTAAAGGGCGGCGTGCGGAAGCGAGGCTGACTTGGCCAGGCTGGCGGCATAGCGATACAGCCTGACTGGCTCGGTCTTCCCCTTGACCGTCAGGTCGTCTAAGCGCTGCCACTGAATATGTTCAGCGGTGGACTGCTGAATGGCCGCACTGACCAGAATCTCGTTTGGCCCGGCGTGCTGCATCAGCCGGGCGGCCAGATTGACAGCATCACCCAGCACGCCATAGGTTCGCCGGGATGTGCTGCCATAGGCCCCGGTGCGCATAATGCCGCTGCTGATGCCAACCTGTAGGCGCTGGCCCAGGCCGAGCTCGGCCGGTGGTGTTTGCAGATCTCGGGCGGCCAGGACTGCGCGGAGGGCATCATCTTCGTGGGCCAGGGGTGCCCCAAAGGCGGCGTAAAAGTAACTCCCCTTATCGCCGATGGTAAGCTGGAGGACAATGCCCTCATAGCGGGCTATGACGCCTTGCACCCAGCCTATATAACGATTTAAACCTACCTCTGCGACTGGATCATCATCATAATTTAAACCACCAAAGCAGCCAAATAATGCCACTGCCGGGCGCAGCTCGGTCAGAAACTCGCCGGTCCCTTGCTCTAAGCGCTCCCGAACCGCCGGTAAGATCCAGGATTGAACGTGATCGCGGTTAGCTGTGATGGCTGTGCGCTGTAAAGCCGGGAGCGCGGCTACTGCAACCGTCAGCTGGTCAACAATCGCACCGCTGATCAGGGCCTGTGGATGCTCACGCCACTCACGGATACTCACCACAGAATCGAGAGCTAATGCCGTGGTTTGGTCAATAATCACCTCGCCGGGCTGGAGCAACTGCTCGATCGTGCTGATTCTGGTCAGGAGTGCTCCGGCCAATGTATCGATATACTGGATTGCCTCATCGCCGATGCGAAAACGCCGAACCGTTCCACTCGCAATCGCCGCCTTGATTGCGATAGTACCCATGGCGTTGGTTCTGAGACCCGTTGTGCTGAACTGCTGCATCGCTAGTTGGATGGCCAGGCTACAGGCCAGCGCACCCCGTCCGTCATCGTGCTCGAACCAACACAGCAGACCATCACCACTGAAGCTGATCACATTGCCACCCCAGGATTCCAGGTGCTCAATTAGGGTGTTGTAGACCTGGTTGAGCATCTCTGTGAGCGCATCCGCCCCCAAGCGAGTCCCTAAGGTTGCTGTCAGCTGCTCGGTGAGCCAGGTAAACCCAGAGATATCCAGCGATAACAGGCTGCCGGAAAATGTTGACGGCAGTTCCTGGTTGTGGGCCAGCGCATCCACACGATCAACCGGCAGATAGGCAAGGGATGGGTGCTGCATAGCAATAATCCTTCATTATAAATTAGCCATTAGCTTAACCGAACAGCTGACCTGGCGCATTTTATAGTGGGATTGTTGCGCCCTCGAGGTGGCGATCGCGCTCCTCCTCAACTTTGGGCAGGTCAAGGAAAATGAACTGTCCACCCTCGAAGCTGAGCAGCGACTTGCGCCGCCACTCCTGCAGCAGGCGGTTGACCCACTCGCGCCGGGCGCCGACCAGCGAGGCCAGATCGTCCTGGGTGAGCGCGAGGTCAAGCCGGGACTGCTTGCCTGGCTCAATCACCTCGCCGATCTGACTGTTATAGAGGAGCAGCATGTGGAGCAGCCGTCCAGCGGCATCGTACTGGGCGACCGTCTCGGCGTAGGCGGCGGTCCAGCGCAGCTTTTGGACCAGCAGACGACTCAGCGCCAGCGCTAGCTCGGGCACAGCACGGAGATGCTTCAAGAAATCTGCCCCGGCCATCTCCCAGACCACACAGGTTGTAATAGCCACCGCCGTCGCCGAGCGTGGCTGCTGATCGATCACCGCAAACTCACCCAGCATATCGCCGGGACAGAAGAGGTTGATCGATGTTTCATTGCCGCCGGGAGTACAGCGATAGATGCGCACTTTGCCGGTGCGTACGATATACACCTCCTGGCTACCATCGTCCTGGTTGAAAATAACAGCGTGGCGCTGGTAGGTTCGTGGGTGAAGGTCCTCGGCAATTCGCTCAACCTGATCGGTCGTAAGCTGGGCGAACAGCGGCATAGCCTGGAGAAATGTCGTGCGGGTCGCCACAGTGTTGCGGCGGGATTTGGTAACCATATCTCTGTCCTCTTCAATACGTTCTTGCTTGATTCGAACTTTGGGCAAAACTTAGTTCAATTAATGTGTCCTAGCGCACAGACAGCACCCGCAACATGGCTGTATTCTACGAGAGAGATAAGCGAAAGTTCGAAATTGTGTGGTTTATCCGGTCGGTAAGGCTGGTTGGTTTTTTACAAAACCAACCAGCCTTCTATCTTGATTAAAGGAGTACTGCTGTGCAGCTTTAGCAGCTGCCTGGACTCACTATTCAGCAAGAACATGTGGCTGGTTTTCATAGCTCCATATACGTGGAAACGCCGGTTTAAGTTACTACCTATTTGGCACACAGTGTTGTGTTCGTCTTAGCGCTGCGGCCACTGACTCCACAAACCATCTTTCTTTGGCCCTAGTGCAGTCTTCCACCACTGAAAACAGACCCATGTTACACCACCATGTTGATGGTGTTGGCCTGATCGTTTGGTGTCTATAGCTTTATTTTACTAGATGAGGAAACGCATGAGCACGTCTCGCTTGGTTCGCCGCACCTCGTGGTCTGTTGATCATGCCCCTCATGGTGATTGGGCTTATTATCGAGGTCCATGTCTACTATGCCCTGCGCCGCGTTGATCGCACGCCGGAGACACACCGCGTGTATATGCCGATGCTTATCAAATAAGCCGGAGCGTCGCTATTGATCCACTAAGGCCGGGCGCCGTCACCGCGTAGTGTCCAGCGCCAGCCTGCTCACCAGACTGCGCTGGACGCTCTCCCCCAGAACTGACCCGCTTTTCCCCCCGGTTAATACCCTTTCGTATAAAAATTAATAGATTTTAATAACCATGTGACTTGAACCGCTCATATGTATTTTTGAAGGAGGGTCAACATGGCTCGAACGTTCCAACGGCTCACCCACCCCAAACCCGCAATCATGGTCTTTTTGATGTTGATGTTGTTTGCACTCAGCCTGAGCAACGCGCAGCCGTCTGCGTTTGGGCAGGCCTCAAGCGTCAACCTGGCGCTGAACAAGCTGGTGACCGCCTCGTCGAACGAGACCGCCAGCCTGACGCCCAACCTTGCCGTTGATGGCAATGGCGGCACCCGCTGGTCAAGCGCCTGGAGCGATTCGCAGTGGATTCGCGTCGATCTCGGCGCCAGCTACACGATCAATCGCGTCGTGCTACGCTGGGAGGCCGCCTACGGCCGCGGCTATCAGGTTCAGCTTTCGGCCGATGGCAGCACCTGGGCCACGCTTTACACCACCAGCACCAGCGATGGCGGGGTTGACGATCTGAGCGGTCTGAGTGGCTCCGGCCGCTACCTGCGGATCTACGGCACCGCCCGCGCCACCCAGTGGGGCTACTCGCTCTGGGAGATCGAGGCCTATGGCGCCACCACCGCCACACCAACCAGCCTCCCGACCAGCACGCCGGTCACAACCCCCACCAGCGGGACGAACGTGGCAGCCGGTAAACCGGTCAGTGGCAGCACCACGATCTCTAATCCCGCCCGGATCACCGATGGCGATAAGAACACCGCCAACTATGCCGGGATCGATCTTGGCCCACGCTGGGTTCAGATTGACCTTGGGCAGAGCTATAGCCTCAACCGCGTGCGGCTCTGGCACTACTTTGGCGACGGGCGCAGCTATCGCGATGTGATTGTCCAGCTCTCCAACAGCGCCGACTTCAGCACCAGGACGACCGTCTTCAATAACGACGCCAACAACTCGGCTGGACAGGGCGCCGGCAGCCAGGTGGAGTACGCCGAGACCAGCGCCGGCCGCGAGATTACGTTTGCAGCGGTCTCAGCCCGCTATCTGCGCCTCTGGACCAACGGCAGCAGCGTCAACACCTACAATCACTATGTCGAGGTCGAGGCCTACGCCGGCACCGCCACGCCAACCCCAACCACTCCAACCCCGATCACCCCGACGCCGCCGCCAGCAACCGCCAAAGTCGTGGGCGGCTACTGGCCCTTCTGGCCGGAAGCACCTGTCCGCATCCGCGACGTTCACCCCGGCTACAACCTGATCTACCTCTTCTCGGCCCGCCCGGTCGGTGGCTCGCCGGGCACCACCGGCGCCGTCTACTGGTCGACCCCTGGCGACGGACGTGGCGCCGCCACCAATCTGAACGCCGACATCCAGTACGCCCGTACCGTCCAGGGCCGCAAGATCATCCTCTCCGTCGGCGGTGCTGGCTGGGGCATGAGCTTTCCCAACCGAAGCCACTCGACCAACTTCGTCAACAGCATTGTCGCAATCTATAATCAGCTTGGTGGCTTCGACGGACTGGACTGGAACACCTTCGAGGCCGATCAGGCCCCCGACACCGAGGAGATGATCTGGATCAGCCTGGAGCTGAAACGCCGCTATCCCGGCTTTCTGATCACCGCCCCGCCAGCGCCCTGGAATGCCCGCGACAAAGAGTTCTGCCGGATTATGGTGCAGCGTGGCGCGATGGACTATGCGGCGCCGCAGTACTACGACGGACCCAACCTGGCCAATCCCGACTACGTGGTGAGCAGTATCAATGAGTGGGTTGGCCTGGTTGGCGCCGATCATCTGGTGGTCGGCTTTGGGATCAACCCCGGCGTGACCAACTACATGACCGTCGAGCAAGCGATCAGCGCCTGGAACCAGGTCGAGGCGAATCACCCGACCATCCGCGGCGGGTTCGTCTGGCAGATTCACACCGACGAGCCCCAGGGCTGGGTCTTCCCCCTGCGCCTTGGCCCGCTGATTATGCAGTAGGCGGCCTGGTCTTCCATATCCTCAACGCAGTGACAGCAGCGCGGCG
>JACCRK010000088.1 GCA_013813565.1 Herpetosiphonaceae bacterium | reverse complement strand
AGCTTGGCCACCCGGATGCGGAGAAGGATGCCGCACGGGTGGAGCAGGTGCGACGGAAGGCGCAGGCGAAGGGGGAGTAGCTAGCAGCTGGCAGTTCGTGGGGGTTGGGGATCCACGCAGATTCTTTTTTTGTCCACGAAGGGCACGAAGGAGCTAGGCCTATGCGTTCTCGATTCCCGATCACATGGAATTAGGTCACCATGCACAATTTATCCACAAACTCGATTTTAGGGGGTCCAGGGGGATGAAAACCCCCTGGGTTTCCCTCCGGCGGAGGGACGGAAGGGTGGCGAATCACAAGAAACCAACGATTCATGTGAGAACACATAGGCCCTACGAGCGGTTGCCGCCGCCGCGATGCGCCCAGGTTTTTGGTCCGTGGTGCTATCATTCGCGTATCGTTCATCAGCGATTATCGGCATTTGCTTGGGCGCGGCTGACGCCTATCGTTAGCCCGCTGTAGGAGGACTTATGCGACCACTTCGCTACTCCATCAATGTTACCTTGGACGGATGCTGCGATCATCAGGGCATGGCCCCGGACGAAGCCATGCACCGGCACGCGGCCGAGGGCATCGCCCAGGCCGATGCGCTCCTCTTTGGCCGGGTCACGTACGAACTGATGGAGGCCGGCTGGCGGCCGTTCGCCCGGACCGGGATCAGGCCTGATTGGATGGAACCGTGGATGGAGCCATTCGCCCAGACGATCGACGCGGCCAAGAAGTATGTCGTGTCGAGCACCCTGAGCCAGGTCGACTGGAACGCGGAGCTTGTGCGCGGGGATCTGGCGACGGCCGTTATGCAGCTCAAGCAGGAGGCGGGAAAAGGGCTGTTCGTGGGCGGCGTGACGCTGCCGCTCGCGTTGGCCGAGCTGGATTTGATCGACGAGTATGAGTTCGTCGTGCACCCCAGGATCGCGGGCCACGGGCCGACCGTGTTCGCGGGGCTGTCGAAGCATGTCGACTTGAGGCTCGTGGGCCGGCTGGAGTTCGCCTCAGGGGCGGTGGCGCTGCGGTATGAGCCGAAAAGGTAGCCAGTCCATACGTTCAGATTGGCCGCAAAACCGATATGCGTTCTCCCATTGATTAGTGGTTGCGAAGGAGATTTCTATGAAGATCACACGGAGCGGCGCCCAGCCCTCGGGCCAGGGGCCGGCTGACTGGTTTACCGGCACCGTCCGCATCGATCCCGTGTTCGCGGCGACCGGGGCGGCGCGGGCGGCCGGCAACGCCGTCACCTTCGAGCCGGGGGCGCGGACCGCCTGGCACACCCACCCGTTGGGCCAAACGCTGATCGTAACCTTTGGGCGGGGCTGGGTCCAGCGCGAGGGCGGGCCGATTCAAGCGATCCGGCCCGGCGATGTGGTCTGGTTCGAGCCGGACGAGAAGCACTGGCATGGCGCCACATCCACCACCGCGATGCAGCACATCGCGATTCAAGAGGCGCTTGACGGCAGCGCCGTCACCTGGCTGGAGCACGTCAGCGACGAGCAGTACGCCGCCGGGCTAGGCGTCGTGGACTAGGAATGGCCCAGAGTTGTACAGAATCAAATGGAGCTAACCAACCGCTGGCGGCCCGGCGTAGCCCACGCTGCGACAGGCGTGGGAACCTGCGGACGGCTATCAATGACCCGGATTAAGGAGGTTGCCATGGAGTATACGCGGCTCGGAAACACCGGCTTGGAGGTATCACGGCTCTGTCTTGGCTGCATGGGCTTCGGCGATCCGGAGCGCTGGATCCACCCATGGGTCTTGCCCGAAGACCAGAGCCGGCCGGTGATCAAGCACGCGCTGGAGCGCGGCATTAATTTCTTCGATACCGCCAACGTCTATTCGCTGGGCGTGAGCGAGGAGATTCTCGGGCGCGCGTTGCAGGATTTTGCCCGGCGGGACGAGGTGGTGATTGCCACCAAGGTGCATGGCCGCATGCGCGACGAGCCCAATGGCGGCGGTCTCTCACGCAAGGCGATTCTCAGTGAGATCGACCATAGTCTGCGGCGGCTAGGGGTGGAGTATGTGGATCTCTACCAGATCCACCGCTGGGACGCTGCCACCCCGATCGAGGAGACTATGGAAGCGCTCCATGATGTGGTCAAGGCCGGCAAAGCCCGCTATATCGGCGCCTCCGCGATGTGGGCGTGGCAGTTTCAGCGCGCCCTGTATGTTGCCGAGCGGCATGGGTGGACCCGCTTTGTCACGATGCAGAATCACCTGAACCTCATCTACCGTGAGGAGGAGCGGGAGATGCTGCCGCTCTGCCGTGCGGAGCGCATTGGCGTCATCCCGTACAGCCCGCTTGCGGCCGGCCGCCTGACCCGTGATCGGGCAGCGGAAGGAACCTTGCGCTCCGCAACCGACCAGATCGCAAAAGGCAAATACGATGCGACCGCCGACACCGATCTTCAGATCGTAGAGCGGGTGGCGGAGATTGCGGCCGGCCATGGTGTGTCACGCGCCCAGATCGCGCTTGCCTGGCTTTTGCAGAAGCAGCCTGTCACCGCCCCGATCGTTGGCGCAACGACGACGGCCCACCTCGACGACGCCCTGGGTGCCCTCGCGGTGCGGCTGACGCCAGACGAGGTCGTCGCGCTAGAAGCCCCCTATGTTGCCCATCCGATCGTCGGCCATCAGTGACGACTGCGGATTAATCTCGTCTGCCATGGCGCCCCGCGCCTGCCGGTCGGTGATGTAGAGCAGCCATGGTACACTTCTGAAACATTTTTTCTGAAACGTTTCAGAAAGGAACATCGCGCTATGATTTCACCCACCCTTGCCCGCCGCTCCCTCCTGCTGATCGGCCTGGCCTATGCGGCCTTTATCAGCCTGGGTCTGCCGGACGGCCTGACGGGCGTGGCCTGGCCGTCGCTGCGGGCGACCTTTGGCCTACCGCTGGACGCGCTGGGTGCGCTGATCACCACGTCTACCATTGGCTATCTGATCTCAAGCTTTAGCAGTGGGCGGGCGCTGGCGCGGCTGGGCGTCGGCTGGCTGCTGGTCCTGAGCTGCCTGGCGACCGCGATCAGCCTGCTGGGCTACGGTGCGACGCCGCTCTGGTGGATCATGGTGGCGCTTGGCTTCCTGGCCGGACTGGGCGCCGGCGCGATCGACGCCGGGCTCAACACCTACGCCGCCGAGAACTTCAGCCCGCGCACGGTCAACTGGCTGCACGCCTCCTTTGGCCTGGGCGCGGCAAGCGGCCCGATCATCATGAGCAGCATCATCAGCGCGGGGCAGTCGTGGCGGGTGGGCTACCTGCTGGTGGGCGTGGCCCAGCTGATTCTGGCCGGCTGCTTTGCCCTGACCCGCCAGCGGTGGAGGGCGCAGGCCGCTGCAACGCAGGCGCCGCCGGTTGCCAGCGCCCCGATGTCCGGCACCCTGCGCCTGCCCGCCGCCTGGCTGAGCATCCTGCTCTTCTTTCTCTACACCGGGCTGGAGATGGCGGCCGGCCAGTGGCTCTACACCTTCCTGACCGAGCTGCGGGGCCTGACTCCAGGCGTCGCCGGCCTGTGGGTCGGCATCTACTGGGGGAGCCTGACCGTCGGGCGACTGCTGTCGGGGGCGATCGTGGCCCGCGTCGCGGTGCGCGCGCTGCTCCAGTTCTGCATGGGCGGCGCGCTGGTGGGCGTGGTGTATCATCTCAATAATCGGGGGCCGGGTATTTAGCCATGCCACATCGAGAGTTCCACCGGCTTCCAATCTGGCTGCGGCGGGCGTGGTGTCCACGACGCGCCCAACGCCATC
>JACCRK010000083.1 GCA_013813565.1 Herpetosiphonaceae bacterium | reverse complement strand
GCGCAGGCGGGTCAGCGCGCCACGCTGGGCCACGATCCACTCGATCAGCAGGAAGATTAGGGCCACCAGCGCCAGCCAGCGCCACCACTCCTCGCGGCCGGCCTGGGCCTGCGCGGTCTCGGTCGAGCCGACCACGCCGCCGCCAACCTGGGCCACATCCAGCACCTGCACCGGGGTGATCTTGGCCTCGCTTTCGCTGTAGCCGTTGATGACGTAGCGCTGCGCGGCGACCACCGTGCCGCTGCTCAGGGTTGCGGCGGTGTAGATGCCGGCCTTGCTCAGCGCCGGGCCATCGAACGTGGCCACGCCCTGGCTGGGCGCAACCTCGACCACCGTGCCGTCCGGGGCGGTCAGCCGCACCTGGGTGATGTCGCTGGTGACCGGGATCGAGAGCGGCTGATCTGCCGGGATAAAGGCCGACTCGCCCCCGCTGCCCGGCGCCAGATAGCCGACCAGATTGGAGAGCAGCAGCGGAAACGCAATGTTCAGCGGCAGGTCGGAGTCGTGCAGGTCGAAGCCCAGCACCGCGATCCTCCGCCCATCAACTTCGCCGGCGATCAGCAGCGGCCCGGCGGCGCTGTCGATGACTGTGTGCGCCCAGGGCGTATTATCGACCCGCGTCGACTTGAGGATATTGATCTCGCCAAGCTGGATATTGCGCAGCAGCGGGTCAGCGGTTGGCGCCGGGCGCGGCACCGGCCGATCGAGCAGCCCGGTGACCGAGAAATACTCGGTCGAGCGATACGGCGCGATAATCAGCAGGTTGCCGTCGGGCAGCGGGTCGGGCAGGCTGGCATCCAGCACCGTCAGCACCGGCGTGTCGGTAAACTGGGCGGTCTCGGTGAGATAGGCGGTGACCGCGACCCGTGGCATCAGCCCCAGGCCGGTCGCCAGAAAGCGGTTGCCCGGCGTGACCAGACGCACCGGAATCGCATCGCTGGAGGGCCGCACCGCCCAGGCCACATCGTCGCTCGGCAGGCTGTCGCCGCCATCCAGCCGCGCCTCAACGGTCGTCGCCGTCCCCGGCACATCGATGTTGACCGTCGCATCCTGGCCCGGCAGAATCTCCAGATCGTAGGCGTTGAACAGATCGCCATCAAGCGTGACGACCAGCCGCCGGCTGACCCGCTCCTGGCCCTCGTTGCGCACGCGGGCAAAAAACGTCAGGGTGCCGGGGGCCAGCTCGTTGAGCGACACGGCGGCGACGGCCTGGTTGTTGTGGCCGGTGCCGACCGGAAAGTAGCGAATCTTGGCCGGCAGGGTGGCGCTGACCGGCACCGTGACTTGGCCATCGGTCAGAATCGCCACCTCCGACTCCTCCTCGCGGGCCGCCAGCGCCGCCGCCAGACTCAGGGCCTGCGACATATCCGAGCCGCCGCCGAGCCGCAGCGTGATGCCGTCGATGGCGTTGCGCAGCTCGCGCCGGTCGGTGGTCGCGGCGGCCGGCACATCAAGGTCGCCGCCGATCGCCATCACCGTGGCGCGGGCACCATCGGGCAGCTGGTCGATCAGCCGCACCGCCTCGGACTTGGCCGCCGCCAGCCGATTAGCGGCCACATCGGTCGCGCCCATCGAGGCCGAGCGGTCGATGATCAGGATCAGGTTCTGGCCGCTCACGCCGGCGGTGGGCCGAAACGGCCGCGCCAGCGCAAAGGCCAGCAGCAGCGCGATCAGCAGCTGGAGCCAGAGCAGCCAGTTGTGGCGCAGGCGCTGCCAGGGCGCGTTGGCCTCGACGTCGCGCACGAGCTGGTTCCACAAAAACGTCGAGGAGACCGTGCGCTCTTCGCGGCGCAGGCGCAGCAGGTACATCGTCACAATGCCCGCCATCACCACGCCGCCAAGGATGAACATAAGCGGTGCGATAAATCCCATAGGTGTGTCTCAGCTACTGATCGGCAAGCAACCCTTTGGTTTCAAGTTGCGTGGCAAAATATTCGATTGCAGTGTGTAAATATTCCAGATCACTATCAAAAACAATATTGCCAGCGATAATAATATTTCTTTCCAGACCGCGTAATAACTCTTTTGTGATATCATCTTTTATCGTGTAATTTTCAAATAGCGCGTCGGGGGCGATCTTGATAACCTCTAGTGATCGACAGGTCATATCAAAGAACTCACAGTGGTTGAGCTTGATCATTGTGTAGACACGATTAAACATCTGCTTATTTGAGGTTGTCAGCCGCTGCCACAGGATCTCAAGCGAGACTGTGCTGAAGAGGCTGCGGGTCAGCTCGGTCCGAATCTCGTGCTCAATCTGATCGGCGCGCACTTTGGGGATCTTCAACCTCAATCGCGACAGCTGCAGCTCAGCGCCGCCAAGGCTGCTAAGCACACCCTCCTCCCAGGCGCGGGCGGCGATCACGCGATACTCGGCCTCAGCCAGCGAGTAATCCTCCTCAACCGCCTGAATCTCAAGGCTGTTTTTGCGCTCCTCAAGCTCCTGAATCGCCGTTTTGATATCGCTCAGCTGATTGCTCAGCTCGAGTCGCAGCATCGAGCCGCTCTTAATCTGCTGCTCCTCCAGGGTGCGCCGATTGTTGTGAGCAATCGTGAGCAGCCTATCGATATGCTCAAGCTCGCGCTGAATCTCGGCTTTATCCTGGCTCATTGGGCTTCTCTCCGTGTGATGGATGCAGTCTTGGTGCTAAATCATTGGACAGATGGTGTGCAACCTGCACATCATTAGCGCACAATCTGGCGCTCGCGCAGCACCGCGACCAGCAGGGTCTCCAGCGGCAGGCTGGTGTCGACGAAGATGTAGTTGATCCCCCGGCCGGTGCAGAACGTCTCGACCTCCTCGCGCCAGGCGTGCAGCCGCTCGACATAGCGCTGGAGCAGATCGAGGTCGGCGCTGATGTCGAGCGCCGCGCCGCCCTCGATATCGAGCAGCTTCAGGTCGCCCTCCAGCGGCAGGTTGAGCTCGTCGGGCGCCAGCACGTGGAGCAGGGTGATCTCGAACGGGCGGCGGCCGAGCGCCCGCAGCGCCTCCTCCCAATCAGCGGTCAGCAGATCGGTGCAGAGCAGCAGCGGCCCGGCGACGCGGGCGGTCTGGCTGTAGCGCTGGCAGGCCTGGAGCAGCGAGGTCGAGCCGGAGCCTTTGAGATTGTTGAGGAACTTGAACAGCGGCGTCACCCCGGCGCGTCCCCGGCCTGACGGGATGCGTTGCTCGCTATCGCCGCCAAAGCTCATCACCTGCGAGCGATCCAGCCCGGCCAGCGCGATGTAGCCCAGTGCGCCGGCGGCCTGGGCGGCATAGCGCAGCTTGTTCGGCTCGCCCCAGTCCATGGACGCGCTGGTATCCACCAGCAGATGCAGCGTAATCTCCTCCTCGGCGACAAACAGCTTGAGAAAAAATTTGTCCAGCCGGGCGTAGAGGTTCCAGTCGATCTGGCGGAAGTCATCGCCGGCGGTGTAGGACTTGAAATCGGCGTACTCCACCGATGAGCCGCGCCTGGGCGAGCGTCGTTCGCCCTGCATCCGGC
Organism: Herpetosiphonaceae bacterium; assembly: GCA_013813565.1. GTDB lineage: Bacteria > Chloroflexota > Chloroflexia > Chloroflexales > Herpetosiphonaceae > JACCRK01. The sequence continues at coordinate 2,522 of JACCRK010000083.1, read as the reverse complement.
CGACCACAGTGCGGCGGGTCAGCAGGGCCAGCCGATCAAGCTGCTTCAAAAAAGTCGGCTCAAAGAGTGGCGCGAGCTCGCTCATTTTGCGTCTTCCTGGGCCAGCGCAATCGCCTGGTCGAACGCGGCCAGCGGCTGGGCTCCGTTGACATAATACTGGCCGACGAAAAAGCCCGGTGTCCCTTCAATGCCCAGCTGTCCCGCCGCCTGGCTCTCGGCCTGGACCTGGTCGCTGATATCGGGGTTATTCTGACACGCGTCAAACTTCTCGAGATCGAGGTCGAGCGCCTTAGCATACTTGCTGAACGATCCTGGCGCGGTGATTGGGTTGAACGACCACTGCTCGACGGTCAGAAACAGCTCGTCGTGGAACGGCCAGAACTGGCCCTGCTCGGCGGCGCACACGCTGGCGACGGCGGCGGCTGGCGCGGCATAGTGCTGCGGCACCGCAATAAAGTTACGGAATACATAGCGCACCTGGCCGGTATCGATGTACTTGGCCTTCAGCTCAGGAAAAACCTGCTGGACATGGCGCAGGCAGAAGGGGCATTGAAAATCGCTGTACTCGATAATCGTTACCGGAGCATTGGGATCGCCCAGGGCGCGCAGGTCAGTAGCCGGAACCACTTCCACCGCCTGCTCCAGCCGCGGAAACTGCTCGGCCTGGCTTTGATTGTTGGTTGGCTGCTCGACTGCCGGCGCTCGGGTAGGAATGAACACAGTTGGACGTGAGGTTGCTGGCTGAGCCTCCAGCGAGCCACAGCCAGCCAGCAGCACCACCATCAGGGCAACCAAAATACGACGATCCATTAGACTTCTTCCTTAATTGTCTCGAGAATACTGCTCACAATTGACTCGGTACTGAAACCCTCGGCCTGGCCCTCAAACGATAAAATTGTGCGATGGCGCAGGGTTGACATGGCCATATCGCGCAGGTCGCGGAAGGCAACATTGGTCCGGCCATCAAGCAGGGCATTGATTTTGCCGGCCAGAATCAGCGCCTGCATACCACGGGGGCTGGAGCCATAGCTCACATAGCGTTTGACCGTATCCGGTGCCAGCGGGCTATTCGGGTGGGTGGCGCTGATCACACGGGCGGCATAGCTGAGGACATGGCTGGCGACCGGGACCGCCCGCGCCATCTGCTGCATCTGGACGAGTGTCTCGCCATTGGCGACCTTTTGAGGCTGGGCCTGCTGGTTGCCGGTGGTGCGCAGGGCGATCTCAACCAGCTCCTCAGGGGAGGGAAACGGCACATTGATCTTGAAGAAAAAGCGGTCGAGCTGAGCCTCGGGGAGCGGGTAGGTGCCCTCCATCTCCAGCGGGTTCTGGGTGGCCAGCACAAAAAAAGGCTCCTGGAGCTTATGGATGGTGCGGGCGACACTGACGGTATGCTCCTGCATGGCCTCCAGCAGGGCGGACTGGGTTTTTGGTGTGGCGCGGTTGATCTCGTCGGCCAGCACGAGGTTGGCGAAGATCGGGCCGCGTTGAAACCGAAACGCCTTGTGCCCAGCGTCATCCTCGGCAATAATCGTTGTGCCGATGATATCGGCGGGCATCAGGTCGGGGGTGAACTGAATGCGGCTGAACTCACAGTCGACCGTGTCGGCCAGGGTGCGAATCAGGGTGGTCTTTGCCAGCCCCGGCACACCTTCCAGCAGCGCATTGCCGCCAGCCAGCAGCGTAATCAGCGTCTGGCGGATGAGCGCCCGCTGCCCAACGATGACTTTGCCAACTTCCCCTTCGATGGCCGCAGCCGTGCGGCGAAAAGATTCCGCATCACGTTCGGTATATTGCATTGAAATCCCTCAAAGTAAGAAGTAAGCAGCGCGAAGTAGAAAGCTGCTTACTTCGCACTGCTTACTTGATGAGTTGATACTAGGCGATCTGCGTGGACGCGTACACGAGGAGCGCGATCGTTGTTAGGAGAAACCCCATCCAGCCTAGCGCCGTTAGCGCAAAGGTGATGGTCATTCCCCGTGTGCTAATGTTGTATCGCCGTGTACCGGCCGTCAGAGTCCACATGCCGGCCACAAGCAGGGTGACAAACACGATTTCCATTGCCAAAAACATAGTTTCCTCACAGCATTATTCTCACGCCAAAAAAGTTCGTTGCAGCATGGCGACGTGGCGCGAAGTTATTTGTCCAACTGGTTGAAGTAGGAGCGTACCAGATCCTTCATTTGGGGTGGAATGTAGCCGCTATCAACCGCCCGGCCCGCCGACTCGCGGTACTCGGGATTGGCCTGGTTATAGGGTACCTGTGAGCCATTCGCCAGACCTGGCCCAGTGGTATTGCCTGGTTGTGATGGTGTCTGTCCGCCCTGTCCCGGCTGGCCCTGCACATTGCTGGGGTTATTCGGGTCGCCGGGTTTCCAGGGCTGATACACCAGTCCTTTGTCGTTGCCGGTGCCTGGGAAGCTAGGATCGTTGCGTCCAGAACCAGTGTTGCCCGATCCACTGCTGTTGCCCGATCCGAGATTATCAGCGTTGGAACCTCCTCCACCGCCCTGGCCTTGGCC
>JACCRK010000005.1 GCA_013813565.1 Herpetosiphonaceae bacterium | reverse complement strand
TCGTGAGGTTAAAAAGTGTGCTTTAGGGCACAGCGTTTGATAGTCTGAGGTGGTAACCTCTATCGAGGCGTGACTCGTTGTCCCCATAGAAGGTGTGAAGACTTCCTCACCACTGTGACGCTGGCAGCGAGGGCGATGTCTGCAGTACCCTCCGCTCTTGGATCATGACAATCCGCTGCTATGCTATCTGTACGAGACTGCCACCGACACCTTTTCTAAATGTGCGCTAAACATACACAAAACCTACATTCAACCCTGCTACGATGAATCTGAGCAAAGAGGGATCTGCGCGCTATTTCTGTACTAACGCAGCAGATCGGTGGTTCGGGACACAATTCATCCACTTTACGGTGGATTATGCAGCAAACTGAACACAACGCATCCACGGCGTGCGGGTATACTCGTGATCAAGCTCGCCACGCTGGGTGGTGGGAACATGAAAGGAGTCTCCAGAATGAAGACACGCCCTATGGTCTGGCTGATTGGCGGGCTCGCGCTCAGTGGAATCATCTATCTCGGATGGAGCCTGGTTAATCAGACCAGTGATACCGCGACCAAAACATTCATTGATGTACAGATTGAACCACAACAGTTGTTTGTACCGCCTGGTGAGACGATCACATTCCATGTTACGGCGGTTGCGGTGCGTGATTTTCCTGATGCTGCGATCCATATTAAACTCGGTTCAGGCCTAATTTTTGCGACTATTCCTCCAACCCAACACCTTGATCTCCTGGCACAACAGCCGCAAACCTTTACGTTTGCAGTTCAGAATATTGCGCCTGGCGAAGATCAACTCATGGTGAGTGTAGGACAAAACTATCCGCTTGGTGGAATTCAATTCATCTGGCTGTATAGTGATGCCGCGGGGACGGAAGTCCGCCTGGATCGCCGTCCGCGACCTGCTGCCACACGCGATACACGACTCATTCCGCTTGATCAGATGCCGACATCCAAGCCAACCGCAACGCCCTAATGGTGCAGTGAACAAGGTTTATTTTTCTTGGGTTGATGAGTAGAAGGAGCTGGTACACGATGATACGTTTTTATCGAATGATGATGGTGTTCACGGTCATAATCAATATGATCCTAATGCTCAATAGCCGTTTGGTTAATGCTGCAAACGTTTCCATAACTAGTTCACAAACGGCGAGCAGTCCAATTCATCTGAATTTAGCGCTCACTCAAGGAGAGAAAAACACCGCCACCCTGACGGTCGCGGTCTCAACAACGGTGGCATTGGATGAGAATATCGCTCGCTTTGAGCTTGATCTTCCACCGGAAGTAATCATTGTTGCAAGCACCATGCCTACCCAAGACGGGGTGTTCAAAGATGAGGTCAAACGGTATGTCCTTCGAGTCCAACTTGCTTCCGATTCACGCATATCCGTTAAAGTTTTTGCAAGTGGAAATTGGAATGGCCTACAATTTGGCGCCGCCGCTAGTCTTAACTTAGGAATAAAGCACGGGAATGTTGCTCGTTTAGTGCGACCTAGCGTTAAGAATAACCAACTCCAACCAATCGACTTAAGCGTATTAACACCATGGCAAACACGCTATATCAAGCCAAACGCGACATCTCCAAATAAACCAAGTAGCGCCACAAGTGGTACTCGTTTTTTTACTGGATCGGTAGTATTCCCGGATCATGCGGTGATCATTGATCCAACTTCTCCAGATCCAAATAACCCCACCTTTAACGTAGAAGGGATAGGGGTATCTACCCCTTAGTGCATGACATGATTAATTATCCAATTGCGAACGTGCGTTCATAATCCAAAACGCGAAGCGGTGGTGGCGGTTGCAAGCACAAAACACGATGTCCTTTCTGCATATCGGCAATGCAGCGCAAGCCGTCTTTGACGACACGGCGTCGCCGTGGCTGGGGCTGGATCGTGGTCGACTTCATGGTTGGCCGCCGTTCATGCTGACGGCCCAACATCCAGGCGACCCAGGTCGCACAGGCTGCCCCCAGCAGTAACACCTCGACCCGTCCCCAGCGGGTCACCCGACTGCGTTCCCACTGAAACAGGGCGCTTTTAAGCACCTTAAAACCACATTCTTGCCACCAGCCACACGCATATTCGCAACAACGCTCAACGCTCGGTGGCAAACTGGTGATCAGATACCACCGCACCGCTTGAAAGCCGGCCCGCTCGTAGCGATACACGACCACATTGCTCATGACCTGGTGGGTTTTCCACACGGCCACCTGGGGAAATCGCCGCAGCGGATACCGGCGCGGGTGCAGCTGTCCGACCGACTGCCAGCCCCGAGTGGTTTCAACCAACGTATCGTCCGGTAGGCGAATGATGTAGTCCCAGCCAACCGCCGTCACCGCGTTCACGAAGGTGCTGCTGGCATGGCCGCGATCCGCCAGCAGAATGATCTGTTTCTCGGTCGGCAACAGCACCGCCACATCCGCCAATAACGTGGGCGCATCCTCAGCCCATGCATCATCGGTGGCATAGACCAAAAAACCGAGCGGCAGGGCGGTCGCATCGCTGATCAGCGCAATCTGGAAGAGCCTAACGATGTTCGTATGGGCGGACTCATCCATGCTCAGGTACAGGGTATCGCTCGGAATTTCGGCAACGAGCGCCCGAATCAGCGGATAGTACACCTGCTCCAGGGAGAGGCGGGTATCGCGCACAATTCGGCGCACCTGCATAGCATTGCTTTCAGCGGTGGCCCGAAAGGCGCTGCCGCGTGCGATCTCCTCGATCAGCAAAGACTGGTGTTCCAGAATTCCCGTCGTCAATTGCACCAAGCGATGCACGACAGTGCGATCAAGCCGAGGCAGGTGATCCGCGAGCCATGGCGCGACAACCTGCGCGACCGATGATTGCGCATATAATGCTGGTGACTGATCCATGAGTGCCCTCCGCGAACGGTTGATTTCAGCACTCATATCGTAGCAGATCGGTGCTCGTGGGTCAGTCTTTGGTGTTTTAATGGACAAGGGGAGACCCATCCCCAGGAGCACGATGGACGATCCAACACCGGCCATGATCGACCGAATCCAGGATGCCTTTGCCGCGGGCATGCGGCCATCGCAGATTTTGCACCAACTGCGGGCTGAAGGTGGCCATCGCGAAATAGCCGACTATCTGCGCGTGGCCTTATGGCTCAACCCCGATTGTATCTCCTATATCTATGCCTGGCTCCGCAGAGGTATCTCAGATGAGTACCTTGATCAGTTGATTGATTCAACCTTGCCAAAGCCAGCTCCAACCGACGACACACCGTCATGATGAGATTGGGTGGCGATGTCATGATCAGGTCTGGGTTTGGTGGACAGGTCGGTTGTCATGGCACCACTGCGCCAGATAGCTCGCCGGACTCTGATACCCCAAACTGGAGTGGAGCCGTTGGCGATTATAGAATACTTCGCTATACCAGAACAGATCCAGTTGAGCTTCGGCGCGGGTGGCATACCGCTGATGCTGCGTCAACTCGCTTTTGAGTGTGGCCCAGAAGCTCTCCATCGGGGCATTATCGTGGCAACAGCCCGGTCGACTCATGCTCATCGTGACCCCGGCCTCAACGACCAGCGCCTGGTAGGCGTGGCTCGTGTACTGTGCACCTTGGTCCGTATGGTGCCCGGCACACGGCCCAGTCCCACGCCGGGTGAGGGCGGCATGGAAGGCGGCGCCCACGAGGTCGGTGGTCTGGGTCGCTGCCGTTGCCCATCCGACCACCGCGCGTCCTCCAAGGTCGAGCACACCGGCGATGTGGAGATCACCTTCATCGGTTGCTACCGTCGTGATGTCGCCGACCCACCACCTATTCGGCTCCACAACGTCGAACTGGCGGTTCAGAAGATTCGCGGCCACATGGTCGCGACTCGGCCGCGCGGAACCCGCTCCCCGGTGCCGACGCCGCGTCCGCTGTGGTTGGAGCTGCCCCAGCCGCATCAGCCGTCGGACATGGTCGCGGCTGAGCGTGGGTCCGGTGCTGGCCAGGGCCGCCCGCAACCGGCGGCTCCCGTACCGCTGACCACTGGCGGTTTGAATGGCGCCCAGCGCCGTTAGATGCTGCTGGTCGGCCATCGTTCGTGCACTTGCCGGGCGGCTGAGCCAGGCGTAGAAGCCACTCACCGCCACGCCGAGCACCCCACAGAGGATCCGCACGGCATGGCTGGTCCGCTGCTCGGCTATCCATCGGTACCGCTCGGTGATGGGTGTACGGGGTACCCTTTAGGGTCATGGCCACTGCTTTTTTTAGGATCTCGCGTTCTTCGCGGAGGCGGGCATTCTCGCAGCGTAAGCGCTGCAGCTCGCGGGCCTGGTCGGCAAGCGCATCAGTGGTTGTGCCAGCAGCTGCAGCGCGCCGCGCATCCGCGCGCCAGTGGCGGAGGCACCCGGCGCTCAGGCCGAGGTCACGCTCAATCTGGGCGACCGAGTGATCGCCGCGCTCGGCGAGCGCAATGGCATCGCGCTTGAATTCCGTCGTAAACGTGCGTTTCGGTTTGGACATGGAACACCTCCCATTAAGACCCATGATACAGGTGGTGTCCACCAAACCCAGACCATTTCATCATGCAATAAGCCTCCGCCATCCTCTACCCCCATTCTCTATACTTCCATAGCATACACACGAATGTTCGTTGCGACGAACAGACACATTGCGCACCTTTAACCACACATGGCAGGCATATCGTGTCCGTTTCGGACAAATTATGCCTACCAGTGACAAACTGTCACTGCTACTCGCTGCTGCGCGGGCGATGCTGGAGCGCCTCGGCCAGATGGGCCGGCTGGATGGTGGGGGCGCCCGCCAGGTCGGCGATGGTGCGGGCCAGCTTGAGCACCCGGTGGTACGAGCGGGCCGAGAGCTGGAGCTGGCGCATCGCCGCCTTCATCAGGCTTTCGCCGGCGTTGTCCAGGGCGCACCAGCGCCGCAGCACCGCCGGGCCCATCTCACTGTTGGTCAGCACGTCGGTGCCAGCAAAGCGCTCGCGCTGGAGCTGGCGCGCCGCTGTGACCCGCTCGCGGATCGACTGCGACCCCTCGCCGACCCGCTCGCCCGCTAGCTTCTCGTAGTGCACCCGTGGCACCTCGACATGAATATCGATCCGGTCGAGCAGCGGGCCGGACAGGCGCTTCTGGTAGCGGCTGATCGCGCTTGGCGCACAGGTGCAGGCCCGGCCTGGGTCGCCGTAGTGGCCACAGGGGCAGGGGTTCATCGCGGCCAGCAGAACAAAGTTGGCCGGGAAGGCCAGCGTCCCGGCGGCGCGGCTGATCACCACCGTGTGGTCCTCCAGCGGCTGGCGCATCACCTGGAGCACCTGCTGGTTGAACTCGGGGATCTCATCGAGAAACAGCACCCCGCGATGGGCCAGCGAGATCTCGCCGGGCTGCGGGTTGCGGCCGCCGCCAACCAGCCCGGCGTTGGAGATCGTGTGGTGGGGCGCCCGAAAGGGTCGGTGGCGGATCAGCGGGGTTCCCGGCGGCAGCAGGCCCTTGACCGAGTAGATCTTAGTCACCTCCAGGGCCTCGTCGAGCGAGAGCGGCGGCAGGATGCTGGGCATGCAGCGGGCCAGCAGCGTCTTGCCTGAGCCAGGCGGGCCGCTCATCAGCACGTTGTGGGCGCCGGCGGCGGCGACCTCCAGCGCCCGCTTGACGTGCTCCTGACCCTTCACCTCGGCCAGATCGACCGGGTAGCCCAGCTCCTCCAGCGGCGCCAGCACGGCGGCGTAGGGCGCGATGTAGCGGTCGCCGTTGAGATGGGCGGCCAGCTCCGCCAGCGAGCGAATCGGCACGACCGTGAGGCCGTCGAGCAGGGCGGCCTCGGCGGCATCGACGTGGGGCACATACACCGTCGCCATACCCTCGCGGCGGGCAATGCTGACCATCGGCAGGATCGCCTCGGTGTGGCGCAGGGTTCCATCGAGCGAGACCTCGCCGACAAACAGCGACTTGCTCACATCGGCGGCGATCTGCCCGGACGAGATCAGCACCCCGACCGCGATCGGCAGATCGTAGGCCGGGCCAGCCTTGCGCAGGTCAGCCGGGGCCATATTTACCGTCACCCGCTCGCTGGGAAAGATCCCACCGCTGTTGCGGATTGCCGAGCGCACCCGCTCTTTGGCCTCCTGGACGGCGGCATCAGGCAGGCCCACGATCGTAAACGACGGCAGTCCGCGGCTTAAATCCACCTCAACCTCCACTAGAGCGCCCTCCAGGCCAATCACCGCACAGCTCCAAACCTTCGCCAGCATCAGCATATCCTCCACAATCGCCGATCAATGCTTCTATTGATGCAGCCGGGCGGCGAATTTTGGGGCCAGTTTGATTTGCAGCGTCATGAATCCTATGCTATACTGCGCAGACGTTGTTCGGGCGGTTAGCTCAGTTGGTTAGAGCGCGTCGTTCACACCGACGAGGTCGATGGTTCGAGTCCATTACCGCCCACCACAATCCTCAAAAACGGCGCCCAGGCGTCGTTTTTTTGCGCCTATGCCCAGCATTTCAGCTGACTTAAGCAGAACAGAGTGCGCCAAAACCCCGTGGTATAATGCAGAGATGAATGAGCGAAGTCGCTCCACGAGGAACTGATGCGTTGCCCCTACTGTGATGGTGAAAGCGCGGTCATCGACACCCGCGATCTGGATAATGGCGAGTCGATTCGCCGCCGCCGGCGTTGCAAGCAGTGCGACCGCCGCTTTACCACGTATGAGCGGGTTGAGTCGGTCAATGTGACGGTGGTCAAAAAGAATGGCGACCGCGATCCCTACGATCGGGAGAAGCTGCTGCGCGGCCTGCGGGTCGCCAGCTACAAACGCCCGATCCCAGCCGAAGCGATTGAAAACCTTGTCACCGATGTCGAAGCAGCGCTGATGGCGTATGAGGCGGCCGAAGTCCCAAGCTCGGTGATTGGCGAGCTGGTGATGGCTCGCCTGCGTGAGCTTGATGAGGTCGCCTATATTCGTTTTGCCTCGGTCTATCGCTCATTCACTGATTTAGGCAAACTCCGCGAGGCGGTGGAGGAGTTGATGGACTCGGAGCCACCCGCCCCAATGTCAAGGATTCAACACACGAATGACAACACACACAATGGACGAGACTAAAACAACCGAGATCACCACCACGCCAGTCGGCAAAACACCGATTCAGTGGCGCCTGACCGCGCTGGTAGGCGTCGCAACCGGCCTCGCCTGGACGCTTATTCTGCTGTTTGCTCCGCAGACTGCCCAGCTTATAGTCGGCATTGCCCCGGTTTTTGGCGGGATCTACCTTGGTCGCAAGGTCAGTGATCGCGGATTAACCCACGGCTTTTTAATGGCGCTTTTTGCAGTGGCCACGGCCGCCGTGATTGTCGGAGCGCTGGCCCTTGTCGCGCCGAGTGTCTTACTCGAGATGGTTGCGCTTTCCGTTGATCAGCCGGACGGAATGAATCCAACACTGATGGGAGTACTCGTCTCGATTGGGATGATGATGCTGATCACCCTGGTGCCATTCCCAATCTATGGCGCGATGCTCTCGGTGCGCAACAAGAAGCGCGCTCAGGAGTTCCAGAAGGAGGCCAACACCCGCGGCGGACAGCTGCAGCGCCCCGGCCGGATCGTCAATCTTGACGATCTGCAGGCCCTGCCGCTGCCGAAGTTTGGCTCGTGGGTGGTGCAGCTGTTCAAGAATAATGGCTTTGTCCTCGACGACTATCAGTTCGACAAAGATGTTGTCGATCTGAAGATGCACCGCACCGAGCCCGAGGAAAAGTGGCTGGTTCGCTGCACCGTGGCCGATGCGATCAAGCCGGGGATGGCCCAGGAGCTGGTCCAGGATCTCCGCGAAAGCGAGGATTTTACCAAGGGTGTCGTGGTTACGTCAACCAAAGTGCTTGATTCAACGCGTAAATGGACCAAAACCCGGCCCAATATCGAGGTGCTCGATGGCGAGACCCTGATGGACATGCACGGCTAGACGTCCACTCGCCAGCCTGACACGAGCCAAAAGACACAGCCAGCGCTGTGTCTTTTGTGTTTTAGCCGGGATGGCTGCGCTGATCACGTTGCTGGTGCATTCCTTGCTATCCATAGCTCAGCAACGTTCTACTCAACACACAAGGAATCAACAATGCAAATCAACATCGATGCTCAGCCGTTCACCCTGTGTATTGATTGTCCGCACACGCTGGCCGAAGGCGCCACAGTCATGCGCCTGCCCGATGGAATTGAGGCCTCCTGCAACGAGGTCAACGGTCTGTGGGTGATTTTGGAGGCGCTGGGCGGGCGCAAATGGTGGCAGGGCAATCGCCCGCAGGTAATACGCCAGGTTTTGGAGATCACCCGCAACCGTTGAGCGATTCGTCGCCACTTAAGTCAATCGGCGGCACCCCCTGGGGTGTGCCGCCGATTTTTATCCGCCGCAGCGGCTGGTCAACGCGCAGCGCCCAGGCTGGCCAGCACCACCCGCACTGCCGCCAGATCCCACAATGCCTGGCCGACGCTTTTGAAGATAATCGGCCGGCCGGTTGGCGGCGGCAGATCGAGCGCCGCCTGCAGCGGGCTGACCGTGGCCCAGTCCAGATTGGCGCGCAGCAGATCGCCGGCCTCGGCACGGGCGCCCTCGGCGGTGTCCACATAGCACGCCGAGGTCCGCACCAGCTTGGCGGGCAGCTCGGCCATATCGGCGCGGTAGGCGCCAACTGCGGCAATGAACGCATCGGGGCGGACCGCCGCAGGGAGCACCGGCGAACTGCTGGTGGTCGCCGTGACAATCCTGGTCACCACATCCAGCACGCTGGCCGGGTCGGCGACAGCGCGACAGTTCAGCCCCAGCCGTTGGCCGTCGCTGGCCAGGGCCTCGGCGTGCGCCAGGGTGCGTGAGGCGATAAAGACCTGATCGAGCGGGCTGGCGGCGGCAAAGGCCTCCAGATGCGCCCGGGCCTGGGTTCCGGCGCCAACAATCAGCAGCGGCCCATGGTTCTGCGGCGCGAGGATCTCGGCCGCCAGCACCGAGAGGGCCGCCGTCCGGCGTCCGGTGATCAGCTCGCCGTCAAGCAGCAGCAGTCGCTCCCCAGTGCGGGCGTTGAGCACCAGCACATCGGCCTGCACGCTCGGCAGGCCACCAGAGGAGCCGCGGACATTGGTCGGGTGCACCGTGACCAGTTTGGTGATGGCGATCTCACCGTCGCTGGCCGGCATGAGCAGCAGGCTGGCGTTGTCTGGCAGAGGCAGCACCATCCGCCGGGGGGCAACCGCCAGCCCCAGCCTGGCCAGCTCCAGCATCTCGCGCAGCGCCGTCACAAGCGCCGGGTAGGGCAGATGATCATACAGCGCGGACGCATCAAGGTTGCGCATCGCCACCTCCATTATCACTGGTCAGCAGGGGCACATACACCACATTGGGATAGGCGATGCTGACGTTGGCGTAGAAATAGTGCAGAATGTCCAGCCAGCTCGATCCCGCCGTGGCCATGTCGCGGGACTCGTACTGGCCCATGCAGCTGCCAACCAGCCCTGCTGTCTGACACTGGCTCCAGTAGGCCCGATAGCTGGCGTGCAGAATGGCGTTCGAGCGGGTCATATGCGCTAGCCAGGTTGCTTCAATCGCTGTGTCAGTGCTGGCGTAGGTGATGCCGGGCTTGTAGACCTGGTCGCAGGTGCTGTCGTAGACATCGGCGTCGGGCCACTTGCCGCCCCGATTGATCCAGTGCCAGGCGTAGGATTTGGTCGCCATCGCGCCAGCCTTGAGGGAATCTTCAGGCCACGATCTGATCCACTCAAACGGCAGTACATGCTTCACGTAGTCCTTGAAATCTAGCGTGACCAGGGTGTAGGGCGCGCTGGTGTCGCAGGCGGTTGAGCCAGTCACCCGCACGCGAATCGTCGCCGGCGGGTCGATCAGCGAGCCAGGCGGCGCGCCGGATGGGGAGCTGTCGAGGTGGCCGGCACCCGCTGGTTCGATCGGATGGGGTAGCGTGGCCGGATCGGGGATATCGATTGTGGTTGGGGCGGCGCCAAGCGTCGGCTCAAGCTGCAGCGTATCAGCGGCGACCAGGCTGACGTTGCGGACGGTCCAGGGCGCGTGGCCGGGCGCAGTGACAGTGATAGTCACCGCCAAGGCTGGCGCCGGGATCGCGACGGTCAGCTTGATTCGGCCAGCCGGATCAGCCTGAGCGGTCAGCCCCAGCGCTGGGATATGCAGCGTGGCTGCGCTGGCTGTGGCTCCGCTGGCGGCGACAGTGATCGTCGCGGTGATCGTCGCTTGATAGGTGTTCCGGGCCTTGCCAGGCTGCGGGATCAGCGCCAGGCTCAGCAGCTGCGCGATCAGCAACACAGCGCGGGTGGTCATACGATAGCCTCGGGATGCAAGATTTCCTCAAACACCCGTTCCAGGGTTGTATGCTGGCCCTCGTCCCACAGCGCCCGCCACTCGGCAGGCAGCATCCGGGCCTGCGTATGCTGAAGTATCCGCTCAAACAAGGCCTGATCGGTCGGCGTAAACTGGGCTCCAATGCTGGTCAGCAGGGCGGCGGCAGCGCCGCACAAGCGGACCGACTGCTGGATCGCGCCCTGCTCCGCCCACACGCCAGCCATCCCGCTCATCGCTTCGGGCAACAGCGCAATTGCGTGGAGATCGTGGAAAATGGCGAGACTTTCAGCATAGAACACCTGGGCCTGCGCGACATCGCGGGACGCAAAGGCAACCCGGCCCAGATTTGCCAGCGAATAGGCCACGCCCCAGCGGTCGCCGACCCGCCGGAAGAGCGCCAGGGCCTCGGCGCAAAAGACCTCGGCCTGAGTATAATCGCCGGCGATAAAGTACCCATAGCCAAGATTATTTAGCGGATAGGCCAGCGCCCCATCAACCCCATTCCTCCGACAGATCGCCACACTCTGTTCTAGGGCGCGGCGGGATTCAGCCAACAGCCCCAGCGCCTGCTGGACCATCCCGAGATTGCGCAGCGGCCAGAGCAGATCGCTGCTGTTTTCATCGCCTGGGAGCCGGGCGATCGCCACGGCCCTGGTGAGCAACTGAAGCGCCTTCGGATACAGGCCCTGATGGTAGAGCGTAATCCCCAGATTGCTCAACGGCATCAACAGCGCTGGGCCAGGCTCGCGATCCTCCAGGGTTGCGATACTTTGCTCGTACCAGCGGACCGCCTGTGAGAAATTGGCCTGGGCCCGACCAATATCACCCAGCCCACGGCAGGCCTGGGCGATAACATCGGCATCTTCCAGCGCTTGACCGATGGCCAGGGCTTCTTGATTGAGCTCAAGCGCCCGACTGTACACATCCTGGCGGAACGCTAAAATGCCGTTTACCAACAGCCCATTGGCGCGGACAAGTGGTGGTACCGGCACGCCGTTATTCAGCCACATATCCAGCCATCCCCGGCCCTCGCTCAACAAACCACGGGAATTCCAGAACCACGCCATCGCGGTGGTGGCCCGGAGTCCGTCCTCGGTGCCAGCGGGCAGATCCTGACACCACTCCAGCGCCGCCCGCACATTATCGAGGTCGGATCGCCCAATCTCATACGCATCACGCTCGATCGCCTGAAGATACCAGCGCCGATGCTGTTCACGGACCGCCAGCGTCTCGCCCGACTCCAGCAGCTTATCGCGGGCATACTGGCGAATTGTCTCCAGCAGACGATAGCGGGTCTCGCTGCTACCCTCCTGTTCAACTGCCACCAGCGATTTATTCACCAGATGGATCAACAGATCGAGCACCTCAGCCTGATCAAGCGCGTCATCGGCGCAGACCTGTTCGGCGGCCTCAAGGGTCCAGCCGCCTACAAACACCGCCAGCCGCCGCAACACAGTTCGCTCAGCATCGGTCAGCAGATCGTAGCTCCAGTCGATCAGCGCACGGAGCGTTTGCTGGCGCGGCAGGGCGGTGCGGCTTCCGCCGGTCAGCAGCCGAAATCGATCATCGAGGCGCGCGGCGATCTGCTCAACCTGCAAAACCTTGACGCGGGCCGCCGCCAGCTCAATCGCCAGTGGAATACCGTCCAGCCGAACACAAATATGGGCGATAGTGCTGGCATTTTCCGGGCTAAAGGTCCAGCCCGGCTGTGCCAGCGCGGCCCGATCAATAAACAGGCGCACTGCCTCATACTGAGCCAGCTGAGCCAGCGCTGGCGGCGGCTGCAGGTTTGGCAATGCCAGCGATGGTACCCGCACGGCGGTCTCCCCAGGAATCCCCAGGGTCTCGCGGCTGCTGACCAGCACATGAATCTGGGGGCAGCGCTGCAGCAGCGCCGCGACAAACTGGGCCACAGCATCAATCACATGCTCACAGTTATCGAGGATCAGCAGCAGATCCTGGGTGTTGATATAGTCGGCAAGGCTGGCCAGCAGCGGGCGGGTGGCATCTTCGCGCACACCAAGGGTTGCGGCCACCGCCTGCACCACCAGCGCCGGATCGGCCAGCGGGGCCAGCTCGACCAGCCAGACACCATCAGCGAAGGTATCCAGCATTTCCGCCGCCACCTGCAGCGACAGGCGCGTTTTGCCGGTTCCACCTGGCCCAGTCAGGGTCAGCAGGCGGGTGGATGGCAGCAGGGACTTGACTTCGCTCATCTCGCGCTCACGTCCGATAAAGCTGGTGAGTTGGATGGGCAGGTTATGGGCAAAGGCCGCCAGCGAGCGCAGGGGCGGAAAATCAGCCGGTAGACTGCGGTGGGTCAGCTGGAAAATCCGTTCAGGTCGAATTAAGTCCTTCAGGCGATGTTCGCCTAAGTCGTGGAGCGTTGCGGCGGCGGGTAGAACCGCCTGCAAGTTGGCGGCCACTACCTGTGAGACCAGCATTTGCCCACCGTTGGCGGCCGCCAGCAGCCGGGCGACTCGATTGAGCGGTGGGCCAAAGTAGTCGCCATCGCGCATCTCAACCGAACCGCTGTGCAGGGCCATGCGCACCCGCAGTGACCCGACCTCAGGCCACTCGGCGGCCACAAGCTGCGTCTGGGCCGCCACCATGGCCGCCACCGCCTGAATCGGCGAGGAAAACGCCCCGCAGAAGGCATCGCCAATGGTTTTAAAGATATGGCCTTGCTGAGCAGTAATCGCGGCGCGGAGGATCGTATCGTGGCTGGCAAGGGCGACTTGCATCGCGCTGGGAAATTGTTCCCAGAGTTTTGTGCTACCTTCAATATCGGTGAACAAAAAGGTGATTGTGTGAAGCTGATGTGGGTTCACAATGTGTCTCCGTTTAGCACAGGCTTGCTGAATCTATCATAGCACACGCTTGGGACCTATGGATAGCTCAGCATACCACAGCAGCGCCGATCAACGGTCATACCCTGGTCCTAAACGAGATCTAGTTCGGGTTAACAGAGGTCGTTTTGGCTTCACTACAGCGGTGCCGCTGGATTGACGGATTGCTTTGGATCTGAACGTGGCAGGGTGGCAAACTCTGTTATAATCCGCCGCAGCTTCCGCCTTGAGTGAAGGAGAGACCGTGGCCGCCTATCAGATCACCCGTGAGATCCACAACGACATCGAGCGGATCACCTACACCCCCGACCAGCCGCGCTATGCGACACCGCTGCTGTTTCAGCACGGCATGTGGCATGGCGCCTGGTGCTGGGAGCACTGGCAGGCGCTATTCGCAACCTGGGGCTGGACGAGCCATGCGATCAGCCTGCCGGGCCACGCCGGCTCGCCGGTCCAGCGCCCGATCCGCTGGTGTACGCTCAGCTACTATCTGCGCTTTCTGGCCGCCGAGATCGCCCGGCTGCCGACCAGGCCGGTGCTGCTCGGCCACAGCATGGGCGGCGCGCTGACCCAGTGGTATCTCAAGCACCACGGCGATCTCCCGGCGGCGGTCCTGGTCGCGCCCTGGCCCTCGCACACGCTGCTGGGCTCGTTCGGGCGCGTCCTCAAGCTCGATCCAGTCGGTGGTCTGCTCAACCAAATTACCCTGACCGCAAACGCAAGTGTGCGCAACCCCGCCCGAGCAGCGGCGCTCTTGATCACCGAGGGGGCGCTGTATACGCCGGCGGAGCTGCACGCCCGCCTGGGTCCCGAGTCGGCCCTGGTGATGTTTCAGCACAATCGACCCTGGTGGTCGCCGCCGCAGCGCACCAACACGCCGCTGCTGTGGCTGGCCGGGGAGGTCGACGCCCCGATTGCCGAGCCAGTCGAGCGGCGCTCGGCGGCCCACTACGGCGCCGAGTATGGCGTCATCCCTGGGGCCGGCCACAATCTTATGATGGAGCGCAGCTATCAGGCGACCGCCTATCGTATTCATCTGTGGCTGGAGCGGACCGCGATTGCCTGGAGCGCCAGGGATCGGCAGCGTAATTGAAGAGGATTAGCGTTGAACGAAGTAGATACCACACCACCGGCCGGTCCGCCGCACGAGTCGTACTGGCGCTTGCTGCTGCGCTTTCTGCGCTATGGCCTGCTGGCCTGGGGCGGACCGGTCGCCCAGATCGCCATGCTGCGCCAGGATCTGGTTGAGGAGGAGCGCTGGATCTCCCGCGAGCGCTTCAATCGGGTGCTGGCGGTCTATCAGGCGCTGCCAGGCCCCGAGGCGACCGAGCTGTGTGTCTATTTCGGCATGATCGCGCGCGGTCGGCTTGGTGGAGCGCTGGCCGGGCTGGCGTTTATGCTGCCTGGTTTCCTGATGATGTTCGCGCTATCGTGGTTTTATGTCACCTACGGGATTGCCGCAGGCTGGTTTGTGGCGATGCTGGGCGGCTTTCAGCCGGCGGTGGCGGCGCTGATCGTGCGCGCAGTCCAGCGGATTGGCGAGCACGCGCTGACCAACCGCTTCCTGTGGGCCATCGCTGTCGGCGTCGGCGCAATGACCTGGGCCGGGGTGCCGTTCTTTATCGGCCTCCTGCTCGGCGGCCTGACCTACAGCCTGATCCGCTGGCAGCAGAGCCGCCACCCCGTTCTGCACAGCATCGCGCCCGTTTTGCTGTGGCTGATTCCCGCCGCCGCCCTGGCCGCGCCCACGCTGCTGACGATGTTCGGCTATGGCCTACGGACCGGGCTGCTGACCTTCGGCGGCGCCTACACGGCGATTCCATTTTTGCAGCACGATGCCGTCGAGGTCGGCCGCTGGATGAGCGACGCCCAGTTTTTGGACGGCATCGCGCTTTCTGGGATTCTGCCGGCCCCGCTGATTATTTTCTCGACGTTTGTGGGCTATCTTGGCGCCGGGCCGTGGGGGGCGCTGGCGATGACGGTCGGCGTCTTTCTGCCGGCTTTCTCGTTCACGCTGATCGGCCACAACCTGATGGAGAGCCTGATCGCCAACCAGGCCATTCACGCCTTTCTTGATGGCATCACCGGCGGCGTGATCGGCCTGATTGTAGTTGGCTCGGCGCCGCTCGCGCTGAGCGCGCTGCTGAATGCCGCCCGCCAGCCTGATCCCCTGCGCATTGCGATCTTTGTGGCGGCGCTGGTGGTGCTGTATCGCTGGAAGGCGCGGCTCAACGTGATGGCGGTTGTGCTCGGCGCCGGGCTGGTCGGCCTGCTGGCATCCCTGCTCTAGAACGCCGGCGGCACATGGTACGAGCCATCGACGTTCGGCTCCGGCGCATCCAGGGCGGCGCGGCGGGCGGCCACGATCGGGCGCACCACGGCAATCGTGTTCAGGCGCTCGATCGTGGCGCCAAGTCCCATCCAGAACACTGTCCAGCCTAGCATTACCAGCAGGCTCTCAGGAAAAAGGTTGTCCAGAAACATCGGCAGATAGCCAATCCCATACAGCGCCAGCATCACCCCAGCGCCAACCCAGATGCGCGGAATGCGCCACGATCCCCGCGCCGCCGCCCGCCAGATCCGGCGCTGGAGCGGCGCGGGCAGCCCCTGAAGCTCGGGGATAGAACGAATGCGCCAGTATATTTTCATTGGATCGATTCTCCTCTGTCTGCCCATTTAATCGTCGTGAACATCGTCTAGAATACACAAACCGCGATCTCCAATCTATACCGGCTGATGGTGAACCGCGCCAACCTCAAGGTGCTCAGCGAGACCCCCAAGCTGCGCACGGGTCTCCTGAGCCAGCTCTGACTGCTGCCGGATAAAGCCGATCAGGGCGGCGGCGGTGGCGTGGTCGTGCTCCTGGGCGGCCACGGCGGCCATGCCGGCCAACGCCGCCAGCGCCAGCGGCGTGGCCTGCGCGTCAATCGCCAGCTCAAAGGCGGTAGTAAACAGGCCCTGGGCACGCTCGGCAGCGCCGGTGGCGGCGGCCAGCCGGCCCAGCCCATTCAGCGAAGCGACGCGCCCCAGCCGATCGTCAATCTGCTCGTGCAGATCGCGGCTGCGAGTCAGCAGATCGCGCGCCCGTGCGTAGTCGTGGCGCAGCAGGGCGACCTCGCCCAGGCGATGCAGCGCGCGCGATTTCCCCCACTCATCAGCAAGCTCGGCCGAGATCGCCGTCTGCTCAATGTACAGCCGCTCGGCATCATCCAGCTGGCCCTGTTGCTGGCTCAGCTCGGCCAGCGCGTGGAGCGCCAGCGAGATCGCCCAGGCGTCCTGGTAGCGCCGAGCCAGCGCCAGCGCTTCCTGGAGGTGCTGCTGGGCCAGGGTGCTCTGGCCGCGCCTGGTCTCCACCTCGCCCAGGGTGATCAGGGTCAGGCGCAGGCCAAAGTCATCCGCGAGGTCGCGAAAGGTTGCCAGACAGGTGTCAAGCAACTCCTGGGCCTGAGCATACTCCCCACGATCACGGGCGGCATGGCTGAGGCTGTAGCGGGCATAGCTGATCTCGCGCCAGGCTTGAAATGGGGTCAGCAGGCTGATACAGTCGGTCAGCTGCTGCTCGGCCTGCGCGTAGTGGCCATAGCGCATATGAAACCCGCCCTGTCCAAGCAGCAACACCCCGGCGATAAAGGCTTTGGCCGGATTATCGACCTGCGGATCGCGGACCGCCGCCAGGGCGCGACCAAGCACATCGGTGGCCTCCTGAAACCAGCCGCGGATCTCATAGAAGTGCAGCAGACCGCCGAAGAGCATTCCAATGGCGGCGATGTTGCGGGTGACGATCGCGTGGCCCCAGGCAGCGCGAACATTCTCGATCTCAGCGTTAATCCGGGCCAGGACCACTTTCTGGCGCTGCTGCTTGAGCTCCAGGCCCAGCGGCAGCAGCGTGCGGGCAATATACTCGCAGTGCTGGTTGAGCGCGGCGGCGGCGGCGGCGGGATCGGCCTGAAGCTGATCGAGCGCATACTGGCGCAGCAGCTCGTGAAAGACAAAGCGGCCGGTTTCGGTGCGCCGCAGCAGCAGCTTGTCGGTCAATGTCGCCAGGATGGGCGGCGTCGCCGCTCCGACCTCGTTGGCCGCCTCGCTGGTAAAGCCGCCGCGAAACACTGCCAGCCGCATACAGACGCGGCGACTCTCCGGCGTCAGCAGCTGCCAGGACTGCTCAAACACCGCCAGCATACTGCGGTGGCGGGCGGGAGAGTTGCGCACCGAGGTGGTCAGAAATCCCAGGCTGTGCTCGATCTGGGCGGCGATCTCGGCGCAGGAGAAGGTTCGGCTCCAGGCTGCCGCCAGCTCAATCGCCAGCGGCATGCCCTCGACCATCCGGCAGATCGCGTGGATCGCCTCCAGGTCGGCGGGTGTCGGGGTGAAGGTGTGCTGGAGGCGCAGAACGGACTGCACAAACAGCTGCGTGGCATCATCGCCGGCATGGGCGCCGGCGGCGGACTTCGGCGGGTGATCCAGCCCATGAACATCAAACAGCCATTCCTCACGGATGCCCAGGCGCTCCCGCGAGCTTACCAGCAGGCGCACCGCCGGTGCCTGGGACAGGATCTCGCTCACGATCAGGCTCTCCTCACACAGCTGCTCGAAGTTATCCAGCACCAGCAGGCATTCGCGGCTCCGCAGGGCGTTACAGATCTGCACCAGGGTATCGCCGCCGCCGTAGAGGTGAATGTCAAGGGCGGCGGCCAGCGTCGACAGCAGCGCATCGTGGGATTCGACCGTCGCAAGCTCGATCCAGACAACGCCATCGATATATTTTTCCTGCTGCAGCTGGGCCGCCTGGAGCGCTAGCCGGGTCTTGCCAGTGCCGCCCGGCCCGATCAGGGTCAGCAGGCGACAGCTGGGGTCGGCCAGCCGCTGGCTGAGCAGCCGCAGCTCCACTTCACGGCCAACAAACGCCGTCGCCTGGTTGGGCAGCGGCTGGTTGCGGCGGGCGGTGGCCAGAGCGATGCGCTCGTACAGCGCCGTCATGGCTGGGGCCGGCTCCAACCCAAGATCTTCCCAGATCTGCCGCTTGAAGTGTTCGTAGTGTTCGAGGGCGGCGTGGCGCATGCCGCTGCGCTCCAGCAACAGCAGCATGCGATGGTGGGCCTGATCATGCCAGGGGTCCAGCTGGAGGAGCCTGGTTGTGTGGGCCAGCGCGGCGCGATAGGCGCCCAGGGCGGCCTCGCGGTCGGCCAGCTGCTCCAGGATATGGATGATCCGATCGTGGATCTGGTGCTGTTTTTGGACGGCCCACTCATTAAACAGATCGGCCTGCTTGACCGCGACGCCGTGGAGGAATGGGCCGCCGTAGAGATCAATCGCCATCTGCCAGGACTCCGGTTCGGTCGAGCTACTCGCGCGCTCAAGCTCCTCGACATCCAGCCAGTACGGCGCCGTGCGATCGAAGGCCACGGTGGTGCGGGTGATGGTGAGGTGCGACCCAAGCAGCTGGCGCAGGTTGTGCAGCGCCTTGCGCAGATTCTGGTCGGCCTTGACGTCGGGCATATCGCCCCAGAACATATGCGCCAGGGTCGTTCGCTGGTGTACCTGGCCTGTCACCGCCAGGTACACCAGCAGGGCCTGGACTTTAATTGATGCAAACCCGCTGACTGGCCCGGCGGCATCCGTAATCGCCAAACCGCCCAGGGCAATGATACGCAGCGCTGGCACTGCGGTGGATTGATGGCTATGTTCCATGTGATATCTGTCCTCGACGCTAGCTGGATCGAAGGGATGTGTGCTGTGGGAAGTATACGCCGCAAAGCGCAGAGCGGTTTCGAAACCGCTGGTTAGTACGCTAAACATAGCATACCTACGGCTGAGATTCCGAGGATAGTGGGGTGATAGAGCAAGGCAATAGGTCTGACAAATTACTCCCTATCCTGATAGCAGCCGCGCTGTGGAGATGAAGATTGGCGCGAGACCTTAAATGCCGAGGGCGACAGCGTTCAGGCGCTGTCGCCCCACTACCACCCAGCAACCCGCTAGCCGCGGCGCAGCTTGCGGTACGAGATGCGGTGCGGGTGGTCGGCGGCGGCACCCAGCCGCTTGCGCCGATCGGCCTCGTACTCGCTGTAGTTGCCGGGATACCAGACCACCTGGCTATCGCC
>JACCRK010000386.1 GCA_013813565.1 Herpetosiphonaceae bacterium | reverse complement strand
AGCGCCTGGCGGCGCTATCTCCTGCTGCTGGCGCTGCTCGATCGCCCGCAGGATAGGTGGGGGCTGCTCAGACGGGGGCTCAGTGAGCTGGCTGGTACTGGTTAGCTGGTACTGGCAATCTGTTGTTCACGAAGGCCACGCAGGGACACAAAGCAGGAGCTGCGGACGCACACGCCTGGATTCTCGCGAGAAATGAGCACGTCATATGCTCTGGGCCAATTCAGGCCCATAATACTTCGTGCATCTTGGTGGCCTTGGTGGATCAAGGTGGACGAACAGCGATCAGGCGGCCAGAATCAGGATAAACTCCTCGACCTCCTGGTCGCGGGCGTGGGAAAAGCCAGTGTCCTCGCCGGCGATGACGAAGCCACATTTTTCCAGCACCCGCAGCGAGGCCCGATTGTCTTTGACCGCGCAGGCATACAGGGGTCGCAGCGTGATCTGGCCCAGCAGAAGCTTCAGGGCAGCGGTGGCGATGCCCTGTCCCCAGTAGTCCTGGCCAAGCCAGTAGGCTACCTCGACGTTGTCGAAATGGATAAAGCTCACCACGTGGCCAGCGACGGCGCCACGAAAAAGGATGGTTTTAATCGTGTTGGTCGCCTCGGCCATATTCTTGGCCCAGTGGGCGCTGAATGTCTCCCAGCTGTTGGGGTCTCTGGCGCCGAACGCGGCCATGTGGTTGGCGGTCGGGTCCTGCTGCTGGGCGAAGAATATCACCAGGTCAGTGTCAACCACATCGCGCAGCAGCACACTGCTGGTCAGCAGTTCGTTCTCCATGGTTGCCCTCCTGTAGCATCATGCTCATAGCCTGGCAATGGCTAGCCTTTAAAGCAATCAATGGGATTAGCGCATTGAAAAGCGCTAATCCCTGACCTCTAAACCCCAGCCCTCCGGCCAAAACTAGGCGTGCAGCAGCGTCTCCTGGCGGGCGCGCCAGGCGGCGTTGACCCAGCGGCCCTCGGGGTCGAGCTGGGCGATCCGCTCGAAGTCGTGACATGCCGCCACAGTGTCGCCCTGGCGCCGGCGTAGCGTCCCCAGCCAGTAGAGCAGCTCGGCCTGGATCGGCGTTGGGCAGTCTAACAGGGTCATTGTCACCTGGTCAATCGCGACCTGGGCCATCCGCCGCTGCTCAATCCGCAGCGCGGCATCAGCCCGCAGCGTGTAGAGCAGCGCCTGAACGGTCAGCAGCGGGGCGGCGGCCAGGCCTGAGTCAACCCACTGCAGCGCAACATTGTGCGCCTCGTTCAGATTCAGCGCAATCTGGGCCATCTGGGCGTGGGCCGCCGCACAGGTGTCATCGAGCGCGATCGCGTGGAGCGCCGACTGACGCGCCTCCGGCCAGCGGCGCTCCGCCGCCAGCGCCTGGCTCAGCCCGACATGGAACAGCGCATAGCCAGGAAATAGGGCGATCGCGCGCTCAAACAGGCCGGTGGCAAGCTCGGGTTTACCCTGGGCCAGCCGAACCGTGGCCAGCAGGGCAACTCCATCGGCGGACCACGGGTAGATCCGCAGCGAGGCCTGGGCAAAGCGGGCCGCGCGGGCATACTGGCCCAGCGTCCAGGTCCGCCCGGCCGCCCACAGGAGGGTGGTGCGCAGAATAAACGCCACAATCAGCAGCTCGCCGGCAACCGCCAGCGGCAGGGCGTGGTTGGTCAGGAAATAGCTTGCAAACACCAGCGGCAGCAGCACCATCTCAGGGATCAGCAGCACCTGGCGCCCCAGCCAGCGTATTGATCCAGCTTTCCAGCGCTCGTACGTTTGGGTTTTGATCACTGTTGCCATACACACCTACCCTTGTTGCTAGTACTCGTATTCATAGGTAGTATGCCATGGCGTTGTGACAAAGGATGTCACAAAAGGCCGAAAGCAACACATATGTGTCGCTTTCGGCCTTTTGCTGCTCAGGAATCGATGCTAGTCCAGCTTGCGGTCGGTGAAGTCGTGGCCGTCAAAGCTCAGCAGCCGCCGCTTGTCGTCAACGACTGTCTCAAGATTTACCGGCCGGGTCCAGATCGTGAAGATGTTTTTCATGGTGTCGCGGGCATAGTCCATCTTCAGATCGACGCCCTCGTGGCGGTGGCGCAGGTACAGCTCGGTGCGGTTGTTGTAGTTGGCGTCCTCGACGTAGATGAAGGGCTGGCCGAAGTTGGTCAGGTTGCCCAGCAGCTTGGCCTTGATGTCCTTGAACTCGCGGTTGACGATCTCGTACAGGTCGGTGTCGTTGTTGTGCTTGAAGGTGAAAAGCTTGTTCTCGACGCAGAACTCGGGGGTGAGAAACTCGTCCAGAAACGTGACGTCGTTGTGGAAGCGGCGCACCTCGAACAGCTTCTGGCGCCCCAGGCCCAGCTTGCGGTCCCAGGCCTGCTTTTCGCGCAGGTCGGTACACTCCTCCCACTCTTTGCCAAAGCGGCCCTTGTTCCAGCGATCCTCGATATCGCGCAGCAGCAGCAGCCCCAGCCGGTACGGGTTGAGCCGCCCAGGGTGGGCCGCCACAATCCCGGCGTGGTGATCGGCGAAGTCGACGATCTCCGAGGTGTCGGCGGCGTGGGTGGTCATGATTTTCGAGTGCCAGTAGCTATTGTGGTTGATAAAGCCCTGCGCGGCGTAGCGGTGGGTCTCCTCAACCGAGATGTCGTAGACCGTTGCCCGCCGCCGCTCGATCCCAACGATCTGGTCGGTCCAGCTCTCTTTTTTGAACCAGTGGTGGTCGTCGACGTAGCGGCGCAGGGCTTCCTGCTTGCGCTCCAGGCCGAAGCCGATCTCCTGCTGGAAGATCGCGGCCGATTTGCCCATAGTGTGGACGTGCCAGCAGCCATCTTTTTGCGGTCGCCGCTGAGAAAGGATTCCGAAGTTGAGCAGCAGCAGTTGGGTCTGTTTGCTCAATTGCTCGCTGGATGTCGAGAGGATTACACCTGCCTCGCCAGCATATCCGTCACAGTCGTAGTAAGCCCGTAGGAAGGCGGCTACCACCGATTTGGGCGAGCGCAGAATGACATCTGGCACTGCTTTGATTCGCGCCGCAACGCCAGTTTTCATTCCAAGGTGCTTGAGAAATGCGACAACATCACGTGATGAGAAGCTGATTCGCCAGCGGTTTGGATCCCAGCGTTTGTGGCATTCCAGGCCAAATAATCTTTGGGTAAGTTCGATAAATTGATCAGCCTGCTCATCGTCGCCAGTCGTTAATCCAATCGTGCGTTTGAGGCTGCTAATATGGCCATCGCCGACCAGATAGCCCATAAAGGAGGCCAATGATTCATCAACAACTGTCGGGACAGTGATGGGCGTGCGGCGTTTTTGGGTCATTCCGCGTGTGGCGACTGCGGTTTCGTATTCCATGACCAAGGGAGCTAATACTTCATCGTATTGGCTTGATATGCCACGCCGGTAATTATTGACAATAGTCGGGTTTACGCCTGCTCGTTCAGCCACATCGCTCCAGGTTAGGCGGCGTTCTGTTTGCCAATTAAGCTGAACATACTCCTCGGGCCAGCGGTTTTGACCCGCGCCCATCAGCAGGCGGTCGCCGATGTTCAGCTCATCCATGCGCCGCCACAAGCCGTCCGGCAGCATCAGGCGGTGGGTGGTCGAGCCTTCCAGCTCCAGGCCGCGCTTGGTACGGATAAACACCGTCTCGCGGTCCTCAAACGTCATCCAATCGAAGATCCGGCGTGGCGTTTCGCCGTCACTGACCAGCAGCGCCTCGCGGTTCTCCACGATCGCTTCGATCGGGCGCAAACCCTGGTCGGTATATAGCAGAGTCCCTGCAACGGCGCAGGCATGTCCTTCGTTCAATACCTTCGTCATCGCCTGCGGGGCGAAATAGTAGGCCTCGTCGCGGATCATGTCGAGGACGCTGTGCTGCCAGCGCTCCAGCGGGGCGTAGTTCATCAGGAACAGCAGGATATCCTTCTGCGGGTTCTCGGGGAACTTGCGCATGCGCTGCTGCTCATCGCGGATCACCTGGCGCTGGTGCTCCATAAAGTCGGGCGGGTTGATGTAGTCCTTCATATACGGCCGCTCGACCGGCAGGCCCTCGGCGGTCGGAATATTATCCTCATCGGCCATCGACACCACGGTCTGCGCCTCCAGCCGCTTGATATAGGGCGCGTGGTAGTCGATCAGGTTATCGAGCGACAGGCAGGTATCGATGAACGACTCGACGACCTCGTAGCCGTAGCGGTCGATGTAGCGCTGGATGCGGGCGGCGTGGTTGGCCATCATATCGAGCATCTTGCGATTGGTTGGGGCAAACCACATATTGTTTTTGAAGAAATCCGCGTGGCCGGCCACGTGGGCCATCACCGTCTTCTGGTCGACGATCATGTTGCCTTCGAGCAGATACGCATAGACCGGGTTGGTGTTGATCACCATCTCGTAGATGATGCTGAGGCCATAGACGTGGCCCTTGATCAGCTGGTCGTACTCCATGCCGAAGCGCCAGTGGGGATAGCGGGTCGGAAACCCGCCCATCGCGGCCACCTCGTAGAGCGTTTTGTAGTCCAGCACCTGGTAGATGATTGGGTGGTAGTCGAGGCCATAGCTTCGCGCGTGACCATCGATTTCGGCCCAGGCCTGATTGAGCTGGGGTGGGAGATCGTTATTTGTCAGTGGCATAAAGCACCTAAATCACACAAGATGTTTGGGCAGCCCGGCACGTGCGCCGGCATGCTTATTTGCCCTTGCCTAAAAACATCTTAATTGCATCGTAGATATCGTCGCGGTCGGCGATCTCGGAGACCACCAGATTTTCGGTGCCGCGCAGATTCTCTTCCAGATCGTGGGCAAAGCGCCCTGAGCCGTACAGCGAGCGCACCTGGCCGTAGCAGAAAAGATTGACACTTGGTAGCAGCTTCTGGCGCAGCAGCTCGACACACTCGCGGGTATCGCCGCCGCCCCAGTTATCGCCGTCGGAGAAATGGAACGGGTAGATGTTCCAGTCCTCAGGCGGATAGCGCTCTTCGATCATGCGCAGAATCAGCTTGTAGGCCGAGGATATCTTGGTCCCGCCGCCCTCCCGGATGCGGTAAAACACATCCTGGGTGACCTCCTTGGCCGAGGCGTCGTGGACGATATAGCGAATCTCCAGCTGCTTGTACTGCGAGCGGAGCCAGGTCTCAATCCAGAAGGCGGTAATCCGGACCAGCTCTTTCTGCTCCTGACCCATCGAGCCAGAGACATCCATGCTGTAAATAATAACCGCGTTGCTCTCCGGCATCACCGTGGTCTTCCAGGTGCGATAGCGCATATCCTCGCGAATGGGCACGACGATTGGATTATCATCATCGTAGAGGCCGGCCGAGATCTGGCGCTTGAGGGCCTCGCGGTAGGAGCGCTTGAAGTGGCGGAGCGAGTTGGGGCCGACTCGGGCGATCCCCGAGTACTTGTCTTTTTCCGTGACGATGTTTTTGCGGCCCTTGGGCTGAATATTCGGCAGCTGCAGCTCCTCGCCAAGCAGCTGGGCCAGCTCCTCGATGGTCATATCGACATCAAGAGTGTGCTGGCCCGCCTCCTCGCCGGCCTCGCCGCCGCCTGGCTCACCATCGCCACGGGCGATCGGATCGCCGGGCTCGCCCTCGCCCTGGCCAACGCCGCCCTGATTCTTGGAGCCATAGCGAAAGCGCGGGATATCAATCGAGGGCACCGGGATCGAGACGAGCTTCTTGCCCTGGCGGCCAATCATCTCGCCGTGCGAAATGTACTTGCGCAGGTCTTTTTTGATCTTGCCGCGCACGATCTGGCGAAAGCGGTTGAGATCGCGTTCAACTCGTTGTGGCATAGTGTCACCATTGAAAACAAAACTCTGAAAGCAAAAGCTGGGCTGCAGCGCAGCGGGTCTGATAGCAGTTCGCCACAGCCACTGTCAAATACCTGCGACCAAAGGCAGCCTATCTGCGTGTAGCTGTGGCGAAAGTCGGGACCTTACTTGCGCTGCGTATCGCCACGGGCAAAGATACTGGCGACATAGTTCAAGACATCGCTGGCGCTATGCTCGTTGTAGCCAAAGTCACGGATCAGCCGGGCCTTGACGACATCAATCTTCTCCTGGGTATCCTTATCGACCACGCTCGACACCAGGCTGGTCAGCTTGATGCTATCCTTCTGATCCTCGAACAGCTTCAGCTCAAGCGCCTTGTTGAGCCGCTCGTTGGTACGGTAGTCAAACGTTTTCCCCTCGACCGCCAGCGCGCCGATGTAGTTCATAATCTCGCGGCGGAAATCGTCCTTGCGGCTATCCGGGATATCGATCTTCTCTTCGATCGAGCGCATCAGCCGCTCGTCGGGCTCCTCGTAGGAGCCGGTAAACTTGTTGCGCACCTTTTCGCGCTGGGTGTAGGCCTTGATGTTGTCGATATAGTTGCCGCACAGTCGCTTGACCGCCTCTTCATCGGCGGAGATAGCCCGCTGAACCTCGTTCTTGACGATATCGGCGTACTCGTCCTTCACGATCGCCAGCAGCTCGCGGTAGCGCTTGCGGTCCTCCTCGCTGGTGATCAGCGAGTGATTTTTCAGGCCGCTCTCCAGCTCGTTCATCACCATAAAGGGATTGACGCCGCCCTCCTGCTGATAGTTGACCAGCGCGTTGCTGATCTTATCCTGGATGTAGCGGGGCGAGATGCCCTCCATCCCTTCGCGGCGGGCCTCTTTGCGCAGCTCCTTGATATTGTCCTCGGTGAAGCCCGGCAGGGTCTTGCCGTTGTAGAGCTTCAGCTTCTGCAGCATGGTCAGGTTGGCCCGCTTGGGCTCCTCAAGCCGGGTCAGCACCGCCCACATCGCGGCCATCTCGATGGTGTGGGGCGCAATATGCACGCGGACGCGCTCGGCGTTAAAATCCTTCTCATAGATCTGAATCTCATCGCGCAAGCGGGTGATGTAGGGGATATCGATCCGCACCGTGCGGTCCTTGAGCGCCTCCATGAACTCGTTGTTCTCCAGCTTGCGGAATTCTGGCTCGTTGGTATTTTTACACACGATATTGCCAACGCCAGCGACAAAGTTATGGATGCCCTCGCACTCAATATCGTAGACCCACTCGTCCTCAACAGGTCGGCTAAAGATTGCTGCGTTGAGCGGTGTTTGCTTATTCCGTCCGGTGTCCGCCGGATCGAACATCTGGAACTCGTATGTTGGGTAGCCGAAGTGGGTTGCGCGGCGCACCACGTACTCATAGCCCAGGGTGCTAGCAAGCAGTCCCAGCTGCGCAGCGAACGTTGGCGATGCGACCTCGAACATGGGCACCGGATCTGAATTCATATGGATGGGGCCAGCCACATGCTGAAGCTCCGCGTATGCGTGCTCCAGGAAGGTGCGCGGCAGCCCGAAGATGAAATCGGGGATCTTTGCTTCCAGCGCGTCACTGCCGCAGTGAGCGGCGGCTAGCGCCTTCATCGCTGGCGAGTCAAACACAAGCTGCTCAGGCGCAAAGTGATCAGTTAGCTCTGCATCGACAAGCTGGGTGAAAGCAGCTTGCAGGCGTTCGGCCTGTGCTGCTACGGGATCAGCACTGGACCAGAGCAGCAGGCTGATCACATCTTTGAGGGCCGCCTCGTCGCGCAGCAGGTGATACTCAGCGCGGATTCCGGCTTCGCGGGCCAATCCTTCAATCCCATCAAAAATGTTGACCGATTGCACTGTCTCATCAGCAGGCGTCAGCACATCATCAAGCCAGCGCACGGCCATGACTTCGCGCTGCTCCTCGGGATAGAACTTGTTGCCATCAATGCCGTAGATTGAGTGGTTGGGCGTGGTCTCGACGACGCCCCACTTCTGTGAGGTTGTGATGAGATTGCCGGTAAATTTATGCTTGAACGTCGCTTTGACCGGCGTCCAGGCAGCGCGGTTCTGCGTCCAATCGTAGGCCATCACCTCCAGCCCGGCGCAGTTGGCCTCAAAGCGCGCAGTTAGCTGCTGGATTGTCGTCCAGCCGACCTTGCCATTGAAGCGATAGGGAATCGGGGTATCGCCAGCCACGCTGTGCCCGAGAATCACTTCGTCGATATCGGTCTGGGCGAACTTCTTGGACTTGATGCGGTGCTCCTGGGAGGCGCCGAGCAGGTCGTACAAGAACGCCGTATCAAGCTTCAGGATTTCAACAAACTCGATAATGCCGCGGTTGGCGACATTGAACTCACCGTCGAAATTAAAGGCGCGTGGGTCGCTGTCCGAGCCATAGATGGCGATTTTGCGATAGTTGATATCGCCGGTCAGCTCGGTGCTATCCTGGTTTTTCTCGTCTTTGGGCTGGAACGTGCCAATGCCGACCCGATCCTGCTCCGAGAACGAGAAGCGGCGCACCCGGATGTGGTTGATCATCTGGGACCAGTCGCCATCGTAGCGGCGCATCAGGTCGCGATAGTTGAAGCGGCATGATGGATCAAGGTCGCCCTGAATCGCGATATGTTCGTGCTGCGGGCGGCCCTGGTTAAACTCACGGGTGAAGTTCTCGCGCATTGCGGCGGGGATGAGGTGCAGCGGCTCCTCGTGCATTGGGCATGGCTCCCAGTCGCTATCCTTGACGCGCCCCTGCTGCAGATCCTCGATATCGCCGAGGTACCAGTCGAACGTGTACAGGGCGCCATCATCGGTGCGCGAGTAGCGCTCCAGGCCGCGTTTCAGCCGGCGGGCGATGGTTGACTTGGCTGAGCCGACCGGGCCGTGGAGCAGCAGGACGCGCTTTTCAGTGCCATAGCCCTGGGCGGCGGCCTTGAAAAAATTCACCAGGCGCATCAACGGAATCTCCAGGCCGAAGATCGCATCCTGCTCATCGAACTCGGTGTTGGTGAAGAAATTGTAGCGGGTCAGCTTCTTCTTGGCATCAATAAAATCTTCGGTCCCATACGACATAATCATGTCGTAGATACGTTGAAATGCATTTCGAGTCACCTTGGGGTCATTGGCGATAATATCGAGATACTCCTCGAAGGTACCTGACCAATTGAGGTGCTGAAATTGACGTTGATCTTGCATCTGGTCGATCAACGTGAGCAAGCGCGAACCAGCAGAGGATGAAGAAGTCGTCACGGTTAGCCTCCAAACATCACCGCCGTAACAGGCGGGAAATAGGGCGACGACGGAGGGGTAGAATCCGCCGATACTAAGCCGAGGGTGTAAACAGCGGTCGGGGCTGCAGATTGTGGAATATGGACGCTTCGGAACATTGGACGCTTCCGAGAACGGCATTGAGTACATTTGTACTGGCAGAATATTGATGAAGTTTCGGGTTGGAACTCTGCCAGAGGATACAATGAGAGGAATGCCGCCTTAGCAAGCACCATTATTATAGCAACGGTACAAATTAGCGTCAAGGCAAAACGGCTGCCCAAAGGTACTAGTCCAGTCCACAACGCCAGGTGCGTTGCGGCGGAGCGCTGCTGATTTCAGCTCGACGGGCCGCATTACGGGCCTGAATCGGGCTTAGCCAACCAGCCAGCGACCAATGTACGAGTGGAGGGTACTTGCCACAATCAAGCCCAGCACCTGCAGGCCAACGATAAGCCAGAATGAGGACATAAAGGAGCGCTTGCTGGTTTTGTGACGAATGAGCAGCATTGCCAGGCCGGCGCCGAGGGTGCCGCCAATCGCCACCAGGGTCAGCAGGCCGCGCTCAGAGGTGCGCCGGCGACTGCGGCGGGCGGCATTTTTGTCGATCACAAAGGCGACAAACGCTACGATTGAAATCAGCAGCAGCCAGCTGCCCAACAGGCTGTTACCCCAGGTCAGCAGGTTCGCCAGCCCGAGCAAAAAGCCAAATCCAAGCGCCAGAACCGGGTGCGAACGGCTGGCGAGTGAGCCTCCAAACATCGTCTACTGCTCCTTATTAAGCCTGCTGAGGGCCTGTATCTTTGCCTTTGACCAGCATAGGCCGCAGGCGTGATTGTACCATAGGCCTAGCAGCGGTAAATTGCTGATATTTACATATTATTGCGGACAATAATCAAATTTGCCCGCATGCTATTTATAAATACCGATTCAGCGAATCTTTAACCACGCTGCTGCGTTGTGACAACCGCAATTGTGCGTTAGAATACGGGCAATTAAGGAGCTGCTCTCATGGCCTATACCGTTCTTAGTATTGCCTCAACCTCGTTTTTTGCCGACTATGGCGCCCATGTGCGAATCTGGGAAGAGACACGTGCCCTACAGAAACGGGGGCACCGGATTGTGATCGCCACCTACCACAATGGCGATAATATGCCGGGATTCGATATTCGGCGCTCCTGGGATGTGCCATGGGTAAAACGGACGATGGTGGGCGCCTCCCGCCACAAGCTCTATCTCGATGTGGCGCTGTCGTGGCGGGCGCTGCGGGTGGCGGCTGAGATCAAGCCCGACATTATTCACGCCCATATTCATGAGTCGGCTCTGATCGGGAGTGTGCTTGCGAAGCTATTTAATGTGCCGCTGGTCTTTGACTACCAGGGCAGCCTCACCTCGGAGATGCTCGATCACGGTTTTTTGCGCCGCGAGGGGCGGTTCTATCGCCCGCTGCGCTGGCTGGAGCGGCGCATCAACCTGACCGCTGATGCAGTGCTGACCAGTTCATTCAATGCGGCCAATGTCCTGCGCGAGGAGTGGGATTTTCCGAGCGAGCATCTCTACACCGTTCCCGACAGCGTCAACACCGACCGATTTATGCCTTTCGATGCAAGTCCCGAGTGGCGCGCCGAGCGAGAGCGCATTCGCGAGACGCTGGGCATCCCCGCCGGGCGCAAGATTGTGGCCTACCTGGGCCTGCTGGCGCCCTATCAGGGCACGAATATCCTGCTTGAAGCCGCACAGACCGTCATCGCCGAGCGCCCCGATGTGCACTTCCTGATTATGGGCTACCCCGATGTGCGCTCGTATCAGGCGCTGGCTGACTCGCTGGGCATTAGTGACCACGTCACCCTGCCTGGGCGGATTTTGTACAAAGACTGCCACGCCTACCTGGCGCTGGGCGACGTGGCGGTAGCGCCCAAGATGTCGGCGACCGAGGGCGCGGGCAAAATCCCCAACTATATGGCCATGGGCCTACCGGTGGTGACCTTCGACACGCCAGTCAGCCGCGAGATCCTGGGTGATACCGGGGTGTATGCCCGCTTTGGCGACCCGCAATCGCTCGCCAGCGAGATTCTGGGGCTGTTAAATGCACCGACCTGGGCGCAGGAGCTGGGCGCCCAGGTCAGAGCAAAAGCCATCAACGAACATTCGTGGGAGCTGGCCGCCAGCCAGATCGAAGCGATCTACGACCGTGTTCTAGCCCAGCGGGCCGGCACGCCCCTGCCGCCATTCCCCACCGCCCTCCAGCACAACCAGGGCGCCTAGCGCGGAAAGATCGCTGGATCATAGATATGCAGCGTGGTGTTGCTAGTAAGCAGCGGTGTCTGATCGCTCTTAACCGTGGCGTCATTCGGGATCAACGTATAGATGCCTAGAATGCTCTGGCTGACTTTCACTTCAAAGCGGATTATCCAGATTGCATTTGGCGCCAGCGCTGGTCTTTGCCATCGCAACACGTTTCTTTCAGAAGAGCTTGCTGGAAGAGGCATACTTATGCCAGTAAAGCTGATGAAGGCTGAGAGCGTGTCTGAAACCTGGATGTTGGTCGCTGCAGCAGTTCCACGATTCTGAATGGTGATGGTGTAGGAAATAACATCCCCTGGTTTGACGAACCCATCCACGTTCGGTACTGCAGATTCATTGCTATTCAGGTTTTGCGCTTGTACAAACGAACTCAGGCCGATTGTCAGGCGTACATTCGGTGTGGCCGTGGCTGTCGCGGTTGGCGTGGCGGTATTGGTTGGTGTGGCCGTGGCAGTATTGGTCGGCGTCGCGGTGGCGGTATTGGTCGGTGTTGGGGTTAGCTCGGTACGCTGGACCGTGAAGCTGACACTGATCGTAGAACATGGCTGGTTGAAATCTGCATAGCTAGTTGCTGTGAGCGTATACAACCCCTCGGGATAGGCATCAGTATCCCAACCATTGGCCTGAGGGCCATTGTTGCCGAGGAAGAAATACGGTGCGACATACTCGGTATGATTAATGGTCGCCGGACCACTTAAGTTGAACGCAACGGCGTAGGGTGAAATGCCATTAATCTCGGCGGAAATATAGAGTGTTCCCGAAACCACCGCGCCCTGAGTAATCCCAGTAAAGCCCAGGAGCTCTATGTCAGGGCAACTGCGGGCACAGTAGCCAATGCCAAGCAGATTACGCACCGCGAGCAGGCGCTCGTTGTAGTCCTGGCCCTGCATCGACATTAACACTGGCCCATAGAACAGATCGATCTGGGCTGCACAGGCGGGAACAGTGATGTTGAAGGTTACAGTTTGGCCAGGGCCGATCGCGCCGGTCGTCCAATCGTACAATTGCTGATGATCAGCAATTGTATCGAATCTGCGGTAGGCGGCTAACCCGCCTTCAAAGGTACAGGTGGTAGATTGATTGTAGATCTGAGCCTGACTGTTGGTGACAAACCAGCCAACCAGACTAGCGTTAGGGTCACACTCATCTGTTGAAGATGGTGCTGCGGCTGAGGCGCTCTTGACCGGCGCGGCGCTTGTCTCGATGGCCTGAATTGGCGCTACAGAGATCAATGATCCCACGCCAAGCATACCAGCAAAAAACAAGGTCATTAACGTAAGTAAAAATGAATGCTTAGAATGGTTCATTCTAATGACCTTTGAATAAGTTTGATAACGGAATGATGATATTATGTAGTATTGAACCCCCCATGTCAATGGTGAGGTTTGTGCATATGATACTGAAACAGTCAACCCTAAGACCAGAAAATCACCCTAAGGGGTTAGGAAGACCACATGAATAATCTGTACGACATACCTTTAGATGAACTCACGGCCCTGCTGAGCACCTGGAATGAGCCAGGCTTTCGCGCCCGGCAGATCTATAGCCACCTCTATAAAAAGCTGGCCACCGATCCCCGCACGATGACCGATCTCTCGACCGGGCTACGCGAGCGGCTGGCTGCTGAGACTACGATTGGAACGCTGCGCCTAATTCGTGAGCAGACTGCCGATGGCGGGCTGACCCGCAAGGTGCTGTGGGCGCTGGAGGGCAACGCCGTCATCGAAACGGTGCTGATGATCTATCCGCCTGATCGGGCGACGGTATGTGTCTCAACCCAGGCCGGCTGTGCGATGGGCTGTGTCTTTTGTGCCACCGGCAAGATGGGGCTGCTGCGCAATGTCTCGTCCGGCGAGATTCTGGAGCAGGTGCTGTATTTCGAGCGCTATCTGCGCGAAAACGCGCCGAGCCTGGAGCAGCAGCGCCGCAAGCCCATCCCCAACCACATCACCAATCTAGTGTTTATGGGGATGGGCGAACCGTTTGCCAACTATGATCGCTGGTGGGAGGCGGTGCAGCGCCTGAACGACAAGCAGGGCTTTAATCTTGGCGCCCGCAACATGACTGTCTCCACAGTTGGGCTGGTCAAGGGCATTCGGCGGCTGGCCGATGAGCCGATGCAGGTCAATCTGGCCGTCTCGCTGCACGCCCCCAACGATGCGCTGCGCTCCAGCCTGATGCCGGTCAACGATCGCTTCAACATCGCCGATCTGATGGATGCGGTGCGCTACTACACCGACAAAACCCATCGGCGGGTCTCGTTTGAGTATGTGCTGCTGGAGGGTAAGAACGACACCCCCGCCGTCGCCGTTGAGCTGGCCGCGCTGGTCAAGGGCATGCTGTGTCACGTCAACCTGATTCCCTGGAACCCGGTGCCGGGGATGCCGCTGACCCGCTCACACCGCGAGCGCGTAACCGCGTTTCAGCAGGTGGTGCAGGCGGCCGGGATCTCGTGTACGGTGCGCGTCGAGCGCGGCATCGAGATCGCGGCCGCCTGTGGGCAGCTGGCCGCTGTGCCAACCGCCACCGAAATGATCGGCCTCCAGCCAATTTAGCTTAGCGATCGTGGTTGCGCAGCACCGGCACGCGGAGCGCCACGACCAGCGTAATAATGACGCAGCCGATCCCGCCGATCGCCACGGCCAGCGGTGCGCCCAGCAGTGTGGCTGCCACACCGGCCTCGAACTCGCCGAGCAGCGGGCCGCCCTGAAAAAAGATCATATTGACCGAGGTGGCGCGCCCGCGCAGCTCATCCGGGGTGGCGATCTGGCGAATCGTGCCGCGCAGCACGGCGCTGACCGTATCGGCGGCGCCGGTCCCCGCCAGCGCCAGCAGGGTCAGCGGCAGATAGGTTGAGAGCCCAAAGACGGCGGTCGCCAGCCCATACAGCGCCACCGAGATGATCACGATCAGGCCCTGGCGGCGTACCTCGCCAAGCGTCGACATGACCAGCGCCGAGACCAGCGCCCCGGCGGCAGGGGCCGAGTACATCAGCCCCAGCGCCCGGGCATCGACGCGGAGAATCTGGTCGGCGAACAGCGGCAGCAGGGTCATCGCCGCGCCAAAAAAGGTCGCCACAAAGTCCAGCAGCATCGTCGACAGAATAATTGGCGAGGATCGCACAAAGCGCAGCCCCTCCAGGACCGATCCTCGCTTGGTGGTCGCCGCCGGGCTGGGCACATGGCGGGTGCGCATCAGCAGGAGGCCCAGCAGCACCGCGCCGTAGGAGATAGCGTCGATCAGATAGATCAGCGCCACCGATCCGCGCACCAGCAGCAGGCCGCCAAGCGCCGGGCCGACGATGTGGCCGAACTGCCAGGCGATCATGTTCAGGCTCAGGGCGTTTGGCAGCGTTGCCCGTGGCACCAGCAGCGGCACCAGGGCCTGGCGGGCGGGCGTGTCAAAGGTGCGGGCGGCAAACGTCAGGGCGATAATGCCGTATAGTAGCGGCAGCGAGATCAGGTTTTGCCAGCTCAGGAAGGCCAGCAGCGCCGACGAGGACAGCAGCAGCGACTGGGTGATCAGCAGCACCTTGCGGCGGTCGAAGCGGTCGGCGATCACGCCGGCACCGAGGCCGAGCACCAGCAGCGGCAGCAGCTGCATCAGGCCAATCAGCCCCAGGTACAGGGCCGGGTTGGCCCCATCCATGTTTTTGGCCAGCTGGTAGACCTGGACGTGCAGCGCGACAACCTGCATCTGCGAGCCGGCGATGGAGATGAACTGGCCGCTCCAGAGCAGCCGAAAGTCACGGTGGCGC
>JACCRK010000383.1 GCA_013813565.1 Herpetosiphonaceae bacterium | reverse complement strand
ATCCAAAACTGGTGAAACGGCTGAAGACCTATCTCCAGCAGACCGGGTATCGGCACGGGCTGTTGTTCCGGGCAGCCAAGAACGGCGATGGCGGGCCGCTCCGGTATCAGAGTGTTCAGGAACGGTGGGCGGGGTACTGTGCATCCGCCGGCGTTGTGTGCACGCT
Organism: Herpetosiphonaceae bacterium; assembly: GCA_013813565.1. Taxonomy (GTDB): domain Bacteria; phylum Chloroflexota; class Chloroflexia; order Chloroflexales; family Herpetosiphonaceae; genus JACCRK01. The sequence continues at coordinate 12,795 of JACCRK010000383.1, read as the reverse complement.
CCATCAGCTGCGGCATACCCATGCGACGGAGTTGGTCACGGATGGTGTGAGCCTGGCCACGGTGCGCAAACGCCTGGGCCACGCAAACATCCAAACCACGCTGCGCTATGCGGAACAGGCGGATGCCACCAGCGATGCGGAGATCCGGATGTGGCGGCGCAAGAAGCAGTCAGGCATGTGAGGGGACGCAGTGCGTCGTGGGCCGGACGGCCTGAGCGCCAGTCGTGGGCCGACGACTCCGCACAGGCCGTGAACGAATGCAGCGTGAGTGGTCAGCACGGGAGATCTCGCGTTAACCCACAAAGAATATATGTTCGCTGTACAATACCGGGGCGTGCTGGATTGAACCCCTATCTGACAGAATGCCTCTATGCATAAGATTTCCGTAAGATTTTCGTTACTCTTGTGTGAGAAATTTCGTGTACGATAGTCATACCTGCCGACCATGAAATGTTCGATGAAACGGTTCCTCTGGAGCAGGGTACGTCGCGTCGGTTGTTCGTATACAGATTCCTGCGATCGGTCGCACCGCCGGAGCATGAATCGCTGCGGCTGAGTGAGTCAGCCATCCCCATATGAAAAGGTGCGCGTAGTATGACCATCCAGACACCATATCCTCCACCGACGCAGGCACTTATTATTGTCGCTAAAGAGCCGCAGCCCGGCCGGGTTAAGACGCGTCTGGGGGCCACGCTCGGGTACGAGAGGGCGGCCAGTCTCTATCGTGCATTTACCAGCGATACCCTGCGCCTCACTGCCACGCTCGTCCACACGACGCTCGCGCTGGCCTACTGGCCACCGGAAGGCGATGCCTATTTCCGGGCCCTGGCTGATCCAGATATTGGTGTGTTCAGCCAAAAAGGTGCAGATTTCGGTGCCCGTCTCCACAATGCGTTCACTATGCTGGCTGAGCAAGGCCATACTCGACTAGTCTTAATTGGAACCGACAGTCCATCCCTACCGGTTGAACACATTATCCAGGCCTTCGCTCTCCTTGATGATCCGGCCTGTGATGTCGTGCTGGGTCCATGTGACGATGGCGGGTGGTACCTCATGGGGCTGCGCCAGCCGCACCATGCGTTATTCGAGCATATTCCGTGGAGCACGGACGCGGTCTATCAGGCCACATGTGATCAGGCGGGAGCGGCGGGACTGCGGGTGATGACGCTGCCGCTCTGGTATGATGTAGATACCCAGTCCGATTTGGAGCGGCTCTACCACGATCTGGTTGCGCGCCCCAACGCCGTAGAATCAGCGACGCTGCCCCTTCTGCGGCCCCTGTTTATGCCTCCTCAGCCACTCAGTGACGGAGATTGACCGATTGATGACCATTGCCCTCATTATTCCAGCCTTGAATGAAGCCGCCGCCATCGCCCACGTCCTGGTCGCCGTGCCGCCTGCGCTGGTGAGCCAGATTATTGTGGTGGATAACGGCTCAACCGACGCGACCTCCGCTGTGGCCCGGGCCAATGGCGCTCAGGTGGTCGATCAGCCGCTGCGTGGCTATGGCAATGCCTGTCGCGCCGGCGTCGCTGCCGCCGGCGCCGCCGATATTCTGGTGTTTATGGATGGCGATGGCTCCTTTGACCCGGCTGAGCTGAGCCGCGTTATCAGGCCAATTCAGGAAGAGCGCGCGGATTTCGTGCTGGGATCCCGCGAGCTTGGCGGCGCGGCCAGCGCCATGCTCCCCCACCAGCGGGTTGGCAATCGGCTCGTGGCGTTCTTGCTGCGCCGCCTGTATGGCCTCCAGGTGACCGATGTGGGGCCATTTCGCGCTATCCGGCGCACAACCCTCGAACATCTGCATATGGCCGAGACCACGTATGGCTGGCCAATCGAGATGGTCGTGAAAGCCGCCCGAGCGCAGGTTCGCATGGTCGAGGTCCCGGTCAGCTACGCTGAGCGGCGGGGCGGGGAGTCGAAAGTGTCGGGCACGGTGCGCGGCACGGTTTTGGCCGCCTATCGGATGCTGGCGTTAACCTTCAAATATGCTCGGAAAGGATCGCTATGACGCACGGAGACGGCCGTCGTGCCCTGGTGACTGGCGGAGCGGGGCTGATTGGCTCCCATATTGTCGATCAGCTCCTGCGCGAGGGCTGGCGGGTCCGAATCTTGGATAATCTGGAGCCACAGACGCATAAACATGGGAAACCGGCCTGGGTTCCGTCGCAGGCCGCGTGGTCCGAGGCCGATATCCGCGATCGGGCGGCGGTCACAGCGGCCCTGCAGGATATTGATGTGGTGTTCCATCAGGCGGCCTATGGCGGCTACATGCCCGATATCAGCAAATATGTCGCGGTCAACAGCTTCGGCACCGCCCAGCTCCTGGAGATTATCCGCGACGATAATCTGCCGATCAAGAAGGTGGTGGTGGCGTCCTCGCAGGCGGTCTACAGCGAAGGCGCCGCCATCTGCCCGCAGCATGGCCAGGTTGCCCCGCCAACCCGGCCCCTGGCCCAGCTTCAGTCTGGCGATTGGCAGGTTCGCTGCCCAACCTGCGGCGCGGTGGCGAGCCCGACCGCCACCCCCGAGGAGATGCCGATTGGCGGGGAGACCGTCTACGCCATTACCAAGGTCGATCAGGAGCGCCTGGCGCTGACCTGGGGTCGCCAGACGGGAATTCCGACGGTGGCGTTGCGCTATTCGTGTACCTATGGGCCGCGCCAGTCGATTTTCAATCCCTATACCGGGGTGATTGCAATTTTCAGCACCCGCCTGCTGGCTGGACAGCCCCCGGTATTGTATGAGGATGGCGAGCAAACCCGCGATATGTGCTTTGTCGAAGATATCGCCCGCGCCAATCTGCTGGTCGCCAGCACCGACGCCCTGGACGGACTGCCGGTGAACGTCGGGAGCGGCGTTGCGACCACCATCCGCACCATGGCCGCGATGGTTGCCGAGGCGCTGGGGATTCGGATTGAGCCGGTGGCGCACGGGGAGTTTCGCCCTGGCGAGATGCGCCATCTCTGCTCCAACACGGCCCGCATTCAAGCGATTGGCTACCAGCCGCAGGTTGATCTGCTGGCGGGCATCGAGCGCTATCTGGCCTGGATTCGTACCCAGGGCGATATTCGCGATTACTTCGCCGCCGCCGAGGCCATCCTCCGCACCAAGCGGATTGTCCAGCAGGTGCAGTCGCATGGCTAGCCCGCAGCGGATTCAGGCGATTATGTTTGATTTCCATGACACGCTGGTTGAGCTAGACCAGCCAGCCACGGTCATCCAGGCGGCCAACACGGCCGTGTACGCTGGACTTAAAGCCCACCAGCTGGCGGCTTCGGATGGCGAATTTGCTGAGATCTGGCGGCCTTTTTTTCAAGAATCCCTGCGTGAGACGCCAGTATTCGGGGCGCACTCACCCTATGCCACCAGCATCCAGGCGGTTGCGACTGCCTGTGGACTCACCCTGACCGCCAATGATGTCGCCACAATTGTGGCTGCGGCCCTTGCGCCCTGGCGTAGCCACACAAGTCTGCCCGACGAGACCAGGCCGGCGCTGACAGGGTTACAGCAGCACTATCGCCTGGCAGTCCTCTCAAATTTCAATCATCCAGCATATATCGCGGCGATGCTCGAACATTTTGGGCTGACCAGCTTCTTCTCAGCCGTCGTTGTTTCCGGGGCGGTTGGGCTGCGCAAGCCGAACCCAGCCATGTTTGAGCTTGTCCTCGATCGGCTTGGCGTGACGGCAGCAATGAGCGTGATGATTGGCGACAACCCGACTGAAGATATGCGCGGGGCGCAAGCGGCCGGGTGCCACACGGTGCTGCTTGATCGGTACAACCGGCATCCCGACTATCCAGGGCAGCGGATCGCAACCTTGCTGGAGAGTATCCCGATCATCCGCACCCTGGACACGCCTTAGCCCTAAAGGATTCCATCATGAACCCATGGACAAACCCGGATTTGCTCCCGCTGCCAGCCGCCGTCGCCCTGGCCAATGGCTTTACCGAGCGGGCGGCCTCGACCGAACAGCACGCGCTGTATGCCGCCCTGATTCACGCTGCCGCGCCGCAGCCCGGCCAGCGCTGGCTGGATCTGGGCTGCTGTGTCGGGACGCTCACGCACCAGCTCGCAGCGCTGGTTGGTGCGCAGGGGAGCGTGGTTGGCGTTGACATCAGCGCGGCGATGATCAGCCTAGCCCATGGGCGTCAGCAGCACCCGGCGCTGCGCTTTATCCAGGCCGACGCCACCCACCTGCCGCCCGATCTGGCCCCGTTTGATGGCGTGACCGCGATGCGCCTGCTGCTGCATGTTCCCGACCCGCTGGCGGTACTGCAGGCGGCGCGGCAGGCGGTGAAACCAGGGGGCCGGCTGGTGGTGCTGGAGTGGGACTGGGGCACGCTGGCGCTCGATCACCCGAATCGAACCATGACCCGGCGGATATTGGACTGGCGCTGCGATTATCTGCACGGAGATAACTGGATGGGCCGCAAGCTGGCGGGCCTGTCAGCCGCCAGTGGCTGGGATGTGCTGGAGATTCAAGCGCATGTCACCATCGCCCGCCAGGAACCAAGCGGCCTGATCAACAGCCTTCGTCACGCTGCCGACGCGGCCCACCAGGCTGGTGTGGTCTCACCCATCGAATATACCGATTGGCTGGCCGAGCTTGACGCTGGGTTAGCCAATCGTCGATTTTTCGCCAGTATGAACGATTATCTCGTGGTTGCCGAGGCCGGTGCCACGTCGTAGATGGAGTTTTTGTTATGAGCTACTCGGTTGGAATCGGTCTGACCAACGCCTGCAATCTCGCCTGCGCCCACTGTTATCGTCCCACCGACCGGATTGATTATGTGTCATTTGCGGATATCCAGACGATCTGCGAACAGCTGCCAGTCAGCAACATTGGCATGGGAACGGGCGAAAATATCCTCCATCCGCAGTTCAACCAGATTGTTGAGTACCTGCATGAACGCACAATCAAGCTCAGCATTGCCTCGAACGGGCATAGCCTGATGACCATGAGCGACGAGCATCTGCGCTCGTTCAATGATGTCGAGGTCTCGATTGACTATCCCTCGCGGGCGCAGCAGGATGGGATGCGCGGCCCAGGCAACTGGGATCTGGTGCTGCAAGCGATTGAGCGCTGTCAGGCCCAGGCCGTCCCGGTTTCGATTCTGGCGACCTTGATGTGCACCAACTATCACCAGATGGACGAGCTGGCGCGGCTGGCGCAGCAGCTGGGGGTTATTTTACGGGTCAACGTGTACCAGGCGGTGCGCACCGACGCCTATCGCCTGAGCTACAGCCAGTTCTGGGAAGCCTACCAGCGCCTGTTTAGCGCCAGCCGGGTGGTCAGCTGCTCCGAGCCACTGGTGCGGGCCGTGATGGGATTGGGCGAGGTTGAGTCGCCGTGCGGTCGCACCAGTATTCGCTTCAACATGCGCGGCCAGATCATCCCCTGCGTCTATTGGCCGCTGGGTTCGACCAATCCGCTAACAATTGCCGACCTGGCGATTCAGGGCGAGGCGGTGATGCAGCATGCGTTTTTTGAGCAGGCCCGCGCAGTCCCCAGCAACGCCGCCGCCTGCCCCTGCCAGGGTGGCTGCGCCAGTCGGCGCGCCCTGTCCGGCGCCCTGGCCGACCACGACGAATATTGCCCGTGGGCGCGGGGCGATACGATCGACCTGCCCTGGCAGCCGGCGCCGGAGCTAAATCTGGTGCGCGGCCGGAATGTCTGTACCACCATTGTTGTGTGATTCTTGTGTATGGGGAATTTTGAAATGCGGGTGTATTTTCGGGCGCTGTCTATTCTGATCGTGTTGGGTAGTATGCTGGCCGCCTGTGGTGCGGCAACCCCAGCGGCGGAGACCAAAGCCGCCACGCCGCTGATCATCTCGGCGATTCCGGACCAGGATCCGGAAAAGCTCAATCGGCTGTATCCGCAGGTTGCGGCCTATCTCAGCGCCGAGCTTGGCATTCCGGTTGAGTACAAGCCGGTCACCGACTACACCGCTGCCGTCACTGCGTTCAAAGTCGGTGATCTTGACCTGGTCTGGTACGGCGGGCTGACCGGCGTGCAGGCACGCTTGCAGGTGCCCGGTGCCCAGGCGATTGTGCAGCGCGATATCGACGCAACGTTCCACAGCATCTTTATCACCAATAGCGCCAGCGGCATTGCCAGTATCGCCGACCTGAAGGGCAAAACCTTCACCTTTGGCAGCGAAACCTCCACCTCGGGCCGCCTCATGCCGCAGTATTTCCTTGGTCAGGAGGGCATTCAGCTGAGCGATTTCAAGGGCGAGGCGGGCTTCTCGGGATCGCACGATAAAACGATCGGCCTGGTCGAGTCGGGAACCTATGATGCCGGAGCGGTCAATGAGCAGGTCTGGAAAAAAACCCTCGCTGATGGCAAAGTCGATCAAAGCAAGGTCGTGGCATTCTATACCACTCCCGCCTATTACGACTATCACTGGGTGCTGAACCCCGGCGCCGTGGATCGCTATGGCGCGGATTTCACCCAAAAAGTGCAACAAGCCTTCTTCAAGCTCGACCCGGCCAAATCGGCGGACAAAGAGATTCTCGATTTGTTTGGGGCCACCAAATTCATCGCCACCACCAACGAAAACTACACCCAGATCGAAACGATTGGGCGCGCTATCGGCAAAATTACGCCATGAGCGCCAACGGCAGCGTCTACGAGCTGCGCAACGTCACCTACCGCTATGCCCAGCAGATCGCCATCAACGACATAAGCCTGCGGATTAGCGCCGGCGAGCGGGTCGCGCTGATCGGCCCGAGCGGGGCTGGCAAAAGCACGCTGTTTAAGCTGCTCAACGGCTCGGTTACACCAACTGCTGGCACGGTGACGGTGTTTGGGGCCGATCTCGCCCAGACCGCGTCCCGGCAGCGCCGCCGGATCCAGCGCCAGATCGGCACCATCTACCAGCAGCTGCATCTTGTCGGCGCCTTGCAGGTGATCCATAACGTCAATGCGGGCCAGCTTGGCGACTGGTCACTGGCCAAGGCCGTGCTCTCGCTGTTCTGGCCGCTGGATAGCGCTCGGGTGGAGGCGATCCTGGCCGATCTAGGGATTGCCGACAAGCTGTATCTGCGCACCGATCAGCTTTCTGGCGGCGAACAGCAGCGGGTCGCCCTAGCGCGGGTGCTCCTGCAAAATCCAGCGGTTATCCTGGCTGACGAGCCGATCGCCAGCATCGACCCGGAGCGCAGCCGCAGCCTGATGGATATCTTGCGGCGCCTCAGCCTGAGCGCCCAGACAACCCTGATCACCAGCTTGCATACGCTGGAGTTTGCCTATAGCCACTTTGAGCGCACGATTGGCTTGCGGCACGGCCAGATCGCCTTTGACTGCCAGACCAATGCCGTCACAGCACCCATGATCGAGACGCTCTACGCGGTCGACGAGGCCGATCACGAGTGACGCAAAGGAACCCGCCCATGCGACCGTCCGTAGCCACCACACTCAAGCCGCGTTCTTTACAGCGCCGGGGACGATCACAGCGCCGCTGGTATGGGCTGCTGTTTGGCGGATTGCTGATCTGGGCGCTGCTGACCGCCGGGATCGGGGTCGACGATCTGATCAACGAGCGCGGATGGCCGCTGACCGCCCGATTTTTACGCGCCAGCCTGCACCCGGACCTGAGTGCGCCGTTTTTACTGCTGGCCCTGGAGTCAACCCTCACGACCCTGGCGTATGCGGTGTGTGGCTCGGTTGTCAGCCTGGGGCTGGGCCTGGTCGGCGGATTGCTGGCCTCGGAGGTCTGGTGGCAGACCTGGGCCGGCGCGGCTGCGCCCCGCTGGCGCATCCGTGGGCCGCTGGTGGCGATCCGCACGCTGATTGCCGTGCCACGCGCCATCCACGAAATCATCTGGGGGCTGCTGCTGATCAACATTATCGGCCTTGATCCGCTGGTGGCAGTGCTGGCGCTTGGGCTGCCCTTTGGCGCCGTAACGGCCAAAGTATTCGCTGATATTCTCGATGAGACACCGCGCGACTCGCTCGATGCCCTGCGCAACAGCGGGGTGCCGCCGCTGAAAGCGCTGGTGTACAGCCTGTATCCGCAGGCATTGCCGGATCTCATCTCCTACACCTTCTACCGCTTTGAGTGCGCCATTCGGGCGGTCACGGTCTTAGGGCTGATTGGGGCTGGCGGCCTGGGCTACCAGATTCTGCTCAGCCTGCAGTCCTTGCGCTATGAGCAAATGTGGACTTTTTTGCTCGCCCTGATTCTGCTTAGCGGGCTGATTGACGTATGGGGGACGTTTGTTCGACGGCAGTATGATCTGGCGAACCGGATCGACTTGAACACGGCCCAGCTCAGCGGCTGCCAGCCGCGCCGCCCGCGCCGCCCGGCATCGTCGCGGCTGATGCGCGGCTCCATCCTCGGCGTGGCCGGGCTGATCCCCTGGGCATTCTGGTACATCGACGCCGACTGGAGCAAGCTTGTCAGCCCGCGCACCTGGCGCCTGCTCAGCGGCGTGGCCCGCGATGCCTGGCCGCCGCTGATCGACGCACCGTTTCTCGGCCAGCTTGGGCGCAGCATGAGCCAAACGCTGGCGATGTCGATTCTGGCGATGAGTTTTGCCGGGGCGGTTGGCCTGCTGCTCTCGTTTGGCGCGGCGCGGAACCTCGTGCTGCCTGGCGGCGTGCTGGACAGCACCGTCCAGCGCGGGCGCGGCTGGTGGCGCTGGCTGATCTATGGATCGAGCCGCGGGGTGTTGCTGCTGTGTCGGGCCATCTCCGAGCCGATCTGGGCGCTGCTTGTGCTGTTTGTGGTGTTTCCTGGAATTTTGCCGGGAGCGCTGGGGCTGGGTATCTACAACCTGGGCATCGTCGGGCGGCTCATGGCCGAGGTGGCCGAAAACACCGACCCGCGCCCCCTCCAGGCCCTCCAGGCCCAGGGCGTGGCCCGGCCCCAGATATTTCTCTACGGCGTGTTGCCAACCACGCTACCGAAAAGTGCCGCCTATGTGTTATATCGCTGGGAGGTGTGTATTCGTGCCACGGTGGTGGTTGGGCTGGTTGGGGCGGGCGGGCTAGGCCGGCTGCTCACCGAACAGCTCAGCAGCCTGGATTATCACCGGGTTACGACAACCCTGCTGGCGTTTATCGCCCTCACGCTCGCCGTTGATGCAGTCAGCTCGGCGGCCCGCCGAAGCTTACGCTAAATTTCGTCAGAACGTTTATTCTTTTTTGGAAAGGAACCCTGCATGCACAATCGTGAGCAAATCCGCCTGACCGACCTGGCCTCATGTGCTGGCTGAGCAGCCAAAATGGGGCCGGGTGCCCTATCCGAGGTTTTGGCAGGACTCAATCTGCCCAAAAGTCCCCAGCTTCTGATTGGGCTGGACGTGAGCGATGATGCCGCCGTCTATCAGATCAGCGCTGAGATTGCGCTGGTGCAGACGGTTGATTTCTTTCCGCCGATTGTCGACGATGCCTATACCTATGGCGCCATCGCCGCCGCCAATGCGCTGAGCGATGTCTATGCGATGGGCGGAAAGCCGATTTTGGCCCTGGCGATTGCGGCTTTTCCCGCCGACCTGCCGCCGGCGATTATGCAGGCGATTCTCCAGGGTGGCGCCGATAAGGTTGCCGAGGCGGGCGCGGTGATTGCCGGCGGCCATACCGTGGTCGATAAAGAGCCAAAGTACGGCCTCTGTGTCACCGGCCTGATCCACCCCAGCCAGATTACGCCCAAAGCCAATGCCCAGCCCGGCGATGTGCTCCTGCTGACCAAGCCGCTGGGGACCGGGATTATCACCACCGCCATGAAGCGCAACCAGGGCGATCCCAGCCATCTGGCGGCGGCGGTCGCCAGCATGCTGCGGCTGAATAAAGGCGCGGCCGAAATTGTCAACGGGGTCACCGTACACAGCGTGACCGATATCACCGGATTTGGGCTGCTTGGCCATGCGGCCGAGATTGCCCGCAACAGCACCGTGGGCATGCGCATCGATACGGCGGCCCTCCCGCTGCTGCCGGGCGTGCTAGAGTACGCCGCCGCCACGATTGTCCCCGGCGGCCTGTTCACCAATCAGCACTTTCTGGAGGCAGATGGCTATGTTCGCTACGCGCCGGACGTCGATCTGGCCCATCGGCTGATCCTCTTCGACCCCCAAACCTCCGGCGGCTTGTTCATCGCCGCCCCGCCCGCCGTCGCGGCCGAGATTGAGGCGCGCTGTGCGGCCATCGCGGAGCCATGCTGGCGCATCGGCGAAGTAATCGCTGGCGACGGCATTGAGATTATCTAAAAGGAGGATCGCTATGACCACCCCACCAACCGACCAGCCAGCCGACGAATCGCCAGCCGAGCCAACGCCGACGATTGAGCCGACCCCAACGCCGACGATTGAATCGACCAAGCCCGTGGCAGCGACCAGCCCCACCGCCGAAACGGGGCCGCGCTGGGAGCGCCGCCTGCGAACGGTCTGTATGACGATTGCCCGCCTTGGACTGGGCTATCTCTTTTTCACCCAACTCTTCTGGAAGCTGCCCCCAACCTTCAACTGCCAGCCCGACTTTGCCTTTACCAGCGCCAAAGCTGACGGCAGCCTGCAGCGCACTGGCGGCGGATTATGCGACTGGATTGGCATCGAGTCGGTGTGGGCGCAGCGGCCACGGCGACTGTTTCAAGTGGTCGGCGGCCCTGGCTGGGGCATTGATGTCAGCCCCATTGTCAAAGCAAATGGCGCGTTTATTGATAACGTCGTCAAGCCGAATATCCGCTGGATGGGCTGGCTTATCTGGGGCGGCGAGGCTTTTATCGCGCTGAGCATGATCCTGGGATTGTTCACCCGCCTGGGCGGGCTCGTCGCCGTCGCCATCTCGGCCCAGCTCATGATTGGACTGGCGGGCATCCGCGATCCGTATGAGTGGGAGTGGAGCTATAACCTGATGTTCTTTCTCTCGGTGGCGATGTTGGGAATTGCCCCAGGCCGCTACTTTGGCCTGGACACCCTGATTCGTCCGCGCTTGCAGGCCCTGGCGCTCCGGGGCAAACGGATCGCCCGCTTCCTGCTGCCTTTAACCTAACCCTGAACCGATAGCTTGATGAATGGGGCTGCCATGCGTCGTCGTCTTGGATTGTATACCGGTCTGATCGTGATTGCCATCGTGAGCGCTATGCTTATTTGGCAGGCATGGGGGCAACCCTATGCCCTACGTCGTACATTAGATACTGCCCGCAGCAGTTACCCAGGCCTGGCTAAAAATAATCCTACGGCGGCATGGTGGGCGCTGGCAGGGTGGCTGCTGTTATGGGTTGGGTATGGAACAGGGATCTGGCTGATCAAACGCCAGGCCAAAGCATCGCAACGTGCGCTGATTCTGATCATTGTCGGCGGGTGGCTCGTGATGGCGCTGCCATGGATGAACAGCTATCCTGGCTCATCACTGGACATCTTCGATTATAACTTTCGGGGGCATATGGTCGCGCATCTGGGCGTCAGCCCGTTGGCGCGACCGCCGATTGATGTGATTGAAGACTCGGTCTATCCGTATCTCGCCTGGCGCAAGGCGGTGGACTCCTATGGCCCAGTTTGGGAATATATCAGCGCTGCGACGCATAGCATCGCCGGCGATCAGCCGAGTCTACGGGCAACCCTGGCGGTCGCCCTCAGCGCCTATCGCGGGCTGGCGCTGCTCGCCAGCCTGGGGATTGGGCTAGGGCTGTGGGCGCTGCTGCGTCGCCACGGCCAGGCCAGCCTCGGGCTAGTGCTCTGGCTGTGGAATCCGCTGGTCTTATACGAAACGGCCAATGGCGGGCATAATGATGTGCTGATGATGGGGGTGCTACTGCTGGCGTTCTGGCTGCTCCAGCGCGGCCACGGCGTTGGGGCGGTTTTGACCCTGGTGCTGGCGGCGCATATCAAGATTATTGCGCTGCTGCTGCTACCGCCATTCGCCCTGTGGTACTGGCGGCAGCACGGCTTCACCGCCATGCTCAAGGCGGGCCTGATCGCCGCGCCACTGGCAGTGCTTGGCTCGTGGTTGCTGTTTGCGCCCCTGGGTGGCTGGGCAACGTTGCCGCGCTGGTGGAAAGAGCGTGATGGACTCGTCACCGGAAGCCTGGCAACCTGGTGGGCCATGAGCCAGTCGCCCACCTCAACTATTACGCTAGAAACCTTTGCGGCGGCTGGAAAAGTGTTTGGGCTGATCTTTGGGGCGATTGTGTTGCCGGTGCTTTGGGTGGGGTGGCGGCAACGAAGTCCGCTCGCCCTGGCCTGCTGGGCAGTGTTAATAACCTACCTTTTGATTGGGTCATTTTGGTTCCAGCAATGGTACGTGCTCTGGCTCCTGCCGTGGGCAATCCTTGCGCAGGGGCGCTGGCCAGTGCGGATTAGCGTGGCCTATACCTTTCTCGCCAGTGGTCTGATGTATTTCCAGGGATGGGGAAATACGTGGCTGACGCACACGTTTGGCCCCAACGCCGTCAGTATTGCCAATGCCATCCCAACGTTCTTGATTCTTCTGGCTACGTTGGGATGGATGGGTGCACTGATTAAGCAGCGGTCAGCAGCCGATCACGAGACACCACCCCCACCATGAACCAGAGTAGGATAATAGTGACTGCTCTGGATGACATCACGTTACGTCGCGAGCAGATGGTATCACAGCATATCGAATACCAACATTCGTTCGCTTCAAGGTTTCGAGGCACATTTATGTCCGCTTTGTGAAATATTTCTAAAGTAAGGTTTCTCGTATCTGCTCAATAATCGGGGGTAGCGGCATTACGCATGCCACATGGAGACCTCAACAGGTTTCCACGCGGCCCGTATTGGTCGCCCTTCCCAGGAGCCGCCAAGGGGCATCGTCGCAGCCCGCTC
>JACCRK010000367.1 GCA_013813565.1 Herpetosiphonaceae bacterium | reverse complement strand
CCAGGGACCTGCCAGTCGTAGCTCATCACCGCCTGGGCGGTGCGCTCGAAGTACTTGAAGCCCAGGGTGTGCTCGCCCGCCGCCAGCCAGCGCTCGCTGATGGCCTCGCGCTCGGCGTGCAGCCCGTGGGCCTCGGCGACCTGAACGCCATCGATCCAGAGCCACGCGCCGTCATCAGAGGTCAGGCGGAAGCGGTAGGTGCCGGCCACGGGTGCGACGAACGCGCGCGTCTGGCGCACCACAAACAGGTCGTTGCGCCCAAACGGGCCGCCATCGCCCCAGTCCAGCCGGGCGCCATCCCAGGCCAGCGTGCCGAGCACGGCGCCCTCGGGAATCGAGAGCGGGTTGGCGGTGCGGGCCAGAAAATCATCGGGCAGCACGCCCAGCTCGTAGACGGTCGCCTGGGGCAGCCAGTCGCTGTAGACCACCGACTGGGGCGTGTCGTCCTCGGGCGCAATCGTGATTAGCTGGCTGGCCTGATTTTGGGCCACATACTGAACATACTCATTGATCAGCCCGGCCCGCAGCGTGACCTGGCGAACGCCGGGGCCAAGATTGCGGAAGCGCACATAGCCCACCACATCGCGCACCTCGCCGGGATACAGATCGCCGCCGATGCTCCAGCGCCACGGATAGCCGCCGGTGCTGCCGACACAATCGGTGCCCAGGCCATCGCCGCCGAGCATCACTCGGAAGCGCCCCGACTCCTTGGGAAACGTCGGATAGGAGCTGCTGGCGTTGCCGAGGAAACACTCGCCCTCATCGTAGGTGTAGCCAGTGCGCCCATCGCCGGGGTCGCCAGCATCGGGCGCCTGGGTCTGGATCATCACGTTGCCGGTGTTGCGCACCCGAAACGTAACTTTGAGCATGTCGCCGCCAGCCAGGGTGGTGCGGTCGTAGCTAACATTCTCCAGGGAAACGCTGGCCAGGGGCACATCTTTGACCCAGCGCACGGTATCGAAGATGACTTTGCGATTGGCGCTCAGCGGCTCACCGGTCAGGTCGGTCAGATGCACCTCGACCGGCAGGCTGCTGTGGGCCAGCGGCCCGGCGGTAATCTCCAGCCACTCGGTGGGGGTATCCTGGCTGACCGTCTTCTGACCAATCATGGTGCCGCCCTGCCAGATCGTGTAGCGGGCGCTCTGGGTGGCGTTGAGCGGGCCACAGTTTTGCGGAATGTGGACATAGATCCGATAGTTGCCCGCCGCCAGCCCTTCCTTGCGCCAGATGCCCTTGTTGGTGCTTTCCGCCGGCTCGTTGGTGGAGAACGTGTAGAAGATATGGCCGCCATCGCCACAGCCGGCCTCATACCAGGTCGCCGCCGAGCGGGTGAAGCTCGACTCAAGGTCATCGATCGTCAGATCGCCGTTGTCGGTGGTGCTGCTCAGGCGCGACTGCACCCGCGAGCGCAGCGTTGGCAGCAGGCCGAATAAATTATCGCCAGGGCAGGAGGTGTAGCCGACCGGCTTGTTGGCCACGCTGCGGTGCCCGCCAATATTGGGCGTAATCGCCCCGACGTTACCGCAGTAGCGCGAGATATCACAGCCATAGTAATAGGATGAGCCAAGCGGATCGATGCTGCGCTGGCTGGCTTTCCACGCCAGCACATCAACCACGCTGTTTTGCGCCGCCGTGGTTGGCGGAACCCAGGAGTAGGTCCCAATCATCGCCACGCCCATCGAGCCATAGTTGCCGGTATCGTGAAAGCCCACGGCATTATCGCCACCGGCGCGGCCCTCGAAAATGGTACCATCGGGCGCAACCAGATAGTTATAGCCAATATCGCCCCAGCCACGGGTGAAGGTGTGGAACGACCAGATGGCGCGGACTCGATCGCCCCACCAGCTCTCGCCAGCGCCAAGAATATTCGGGTCGACGGTGTGGTGGACAATCAGATGTTTGACCGGATAGTAGGCGGGCGGCACCCGGCTGCCCTGGCCATCGCCGCTGCCCCAACCGGTGCGGCTGACCACCGGCGGCTTGGCGATCCCGTTGGCCCGCGCTGCTGGATCGGGCCGAGCGTCCACCGCTGGCAGGCTGCCGACATCAACCGTGCTGACCGTGATTTCAGCGAGCGTTGGCAGCTCGCCGGTTGGTGACGGGCTGAAATGAGCCTGCACCTGCCACCACTCGGCGGCGCCGGCAAAGACCGGCGAGCCCCAGTGCAGATCGAGCGGATCGCGCTCGTCGAGCATGTCGTGGGTCTCCTCGATCGCCCCCCACGAGCTCCAGGTGCGGCCATCGCTGGAGACCCGCACATACAGTTGCAGGGTTGCCGAGATCGGCTCGTTGGCGCGCCAGGTCACCAGCACATCGCTAAATCGATTGACCTGCTGTGGGCGGGTGGTGTAAAGGCCGCCGGCCGGCTCCGCCTCCACGCCAGCGGGCGTAACCCGCGTGCGCAGAGTCGCGCCACGGGCCAGAGCCGCCGAGTCAAGCACAATCTGCTGCGGCTCCAGGGAGGGCGCGATCATGGCTGATTGGGCAAACGTACCTTGACGCAGCGTGAACAGGACCAAACAACACATGATGCTGAGAGCCAAAAACCATAGTTTGCGGCGCATACGACCACCTCTTCGAGATAACAATAGGGTTGTGCTATCTACGGTAGCACAACCTTTTTATGATGCAATATCTCCAACATGACAAACTTATGACAAGCGCCAGCCTTTCAGCAACCCATCAGGTTTGGGTCAGCTTCAAACCAGGTGAAGCTGATCTAGCCAGCAATGCCAAGAACCTGCAGGCCGCCCACCGTCGCCAGCTCCAGCAGATCGCGCTCAGCGACCAGGCCGGCGTGCAAGCGGCGGGCAAACTCCAGCTCGTCGCGCACATCCAGCGAGGGCGCCGAGGCCAGGCTATCGGTGCCGAGCGCCAGCGGAATCCCAAGCTCAAGATAGCGCTCCAGCGGCATGCGTCCACACATCAGCCGCTCGTTGGATCGCGGGCAGTGGACCAGCATCGCGCCGCTGGCCTTGATCAGGGCGAGATCCGGCGCATCAACCTGGACGCCGTGGATCAGCACCGGTCTGGCAGCGAGCACACCCAGCTGCTCCAGATACTGGATCGGTGAGCAGCCGGGCGCATTCCACACGACATGCGGCGTAAAGCGGGCGTTGAGCGCCGCCATCGGACCGCTTTTATCCTGCAAAAAGGCCACCTCCTCGGGCGACTCGGCCACATGGATCGCCAGCGGCACTGCCTCGGCCCGACACCAGGTGGCGGCGGCCTCGAACAGCGCCGGGGCGCAGCTGTACGGCGCGTGGACCGACAGACCAATCCGCATGCGGCCCTCCTGCTGGCGCCAGACATCGATCTCGCGCTGTCTGGCAGCCAGCCGCGGCAGGGCCTGCTCGGGGTCGAATCCCAGCACCTCCAGATACACCACGCCGGCCAGACCGCTGCGCAACAGCGGCTCGACACTCAGTCCGGTGGACGAGATATCGCCAACCGCCACAGTGCCGGCGGCGATCAACATCGCAATTGCGGCCTCAATCGCCTGCTGATAGGCCAGAGTATCCAGCCCGCTGCGCCGCCTGATCAGCTCCAGGACCCATTCGGTGAACGGCTGAGCGGTGGGCAGCAGGTCGGCTAACGGACCCAGCTCCAGGTGGGTGTGGGCATTCACAAAGCCAGCATTTTGCATCCAAAAACCTCTTTACACTATTGCGGGGGCAGAACAGCGACTTTTGCCCGCTCTTGCGCCCTATGATACAATAGGCCGCAACGTCAAACTGTAGTGTGTCTATGTTCCGCTCACACACGTATTCGAGCGGTTAGCGCCTGTCGCCGGGCTGGCGAGGGCAAGGAGTCCGCATGGCAGACACAGAGAGCATCTTGCAGCTGGGCATCGAGGCTGCACGTGCGGGTGATAAGGAAGAGGCGCGGAATTTGTTCCGGCTGCTGACCCGTGAAACGCCCGAGGATCCCCAGTCGTGGCTATGGCTGGCGGGAGTCGCTGAAGATCGCGAAGAAAAACGAGCGGCACTGGAACAAGTAACTCAGCTTGATCCATCGAACGAACTGGCGCAACAGGGTCTCGCTGCGCTAGGTGGCCCCACAAAGTCGTCTGTCCAGATACCGCCAGCCCCAGTGGCCTCTGCTCCACCTGCTCCAGATACTGATTTCAGCGATGATTTTGACTTTGATTTTGCATCTGAGCCGGTCGCCAGCGCACCGCCAGCTGCTGCCGCATTCACCCCGCCGCCAGCGCCGGTCCAAACGCGGGAGCTGTCGCCCGATGAAGAGTTTGCCATGTCGCTGGACTCGTTTGGCTCGACCTCGAACACCTATAACGAGCGCTCCAAGGGCGGCGATGCGGATTTTAATATTCCCGATTTTGGCTTTGGCGACGACGAGGTCGATATCAACGCATATATGAACCGCGAGCGGGTCGATATGTCACAGATTCAAGTCTCGGCCGAAGAAGGCAAGGTGCGGACACGCAAGGCCATAACCGCCTCCGATGAGCTTAAGGCCAAGTCCAAGGAAAAAACTCCCAGAACCCCGCGCGACCCGAACGCGCCGATGCGAGCCAGCGGCGGGCGAATGCCACTGATTCTGATGGTTCTTGGCGCAGCCGCCCTGATCTTCGCATTCTGGTGGGTTGTCTTACGTGAACCGGCTGGCGGCACTGTTGCCGACGGCACCGCAACCCCAGTCCAGCCATCAAGCGTTGATAACGTCACCCTAGAGCCAACCAGCAGCGACCCCAATGCCCCAACCGCTGTACCAGGCGTTGTTGCCGAGCAGCCCACTGCTGATTCAGGCACCAGTGAGGCCTTGCCAACCCTGGAGCCAGGCACCAGCGATGGCACCGAACCAACCGCACCGCCGCCAGCAACTGGCGAAGGATTCCCGACCGATCCGAACCTGGGCGGGGTCCAGCCGGCAATCCTGCCGGGCGATGGCTCAACCCCGATCAACGTCGATAGCTGGTTCTTCAACTACGGCGGCACCAGCGGCATCGCCGACGGCAACGCGATCAACTTCCAGCCACAGGGGCGCTGGCTGATCGTCGGGGCGCTGATGTTCGACGGCACGCTGGAGGGCCGCACCATGCCAGCCGACCTGATGGTTCTGAAAGATGCCCAGGGCCGGGTCTATCGGGCCAGCCCCGATGCCTCCGAGGCATTCCTGAACACCTATCCTGGCTCATACAACATCAATCTGAAGCAACCCGCTCCGGTGAACCAGAACTTCACCGTGCCGCTGCTGTTTGATGTTGCCCCCGATGCTACCGATCTGGTGCTGTTCAGCCCACAGTTCACCGATCAGGGCTACTTTGTGCGCGGTAGCGCCCAGTAACCTATCGCAAGCAAAAAGGCGGCGCTGAGCAATGCTCGGCGCCGCCTTTTGATTTAAGAATGGAGCTCAGCGACTGCGCCGGCGGGCCAGCCAGATCCCGATGGCCGCCAGGGTCACCGCCACCATCACATACGAGCCGACCTGGCTGTCCAGCCCGCTGATCAGGCTGGGGGTGAAGACTGTGACCAGCACCACCAGCAGCACCACACCGCCCAGCACCAGCCCCCGTCTAGATGCGAACATCAGGCCGGTACTCGCCCCACACCTGGCGCAAGACGCCACACACTTCACCAACGCTGGCCAGCTGTCTGAGAGCCTCATGCATTGGATAGAGCACATTGGCGCTGCCCTCAGCGGCCCGCCGAATATCCTCCAGCGCCGCAGCCACCGCGCCGTTGTCCCGGCTGGCGCGAATCTGGCGGAGCGCGGCGTGCTGCTCCTCGGTCACTGCCGTGTTGGGCTTGAAGATCGGCACCGGCGCCTCATCGGTGACAAACTTGTTGACGCCGATGACGATCTGCTCGCCGCTCTCGACCCGCTGCTGGAACTCGTAGGCCACATCCATGATCTGGGCCTGCATAAAGCCATCCTCGATCGCCCGCACCGCCCCGCCGAGATCGTCGATGTGGGTGATCAGCTGGTTGGCCTTGGCCTCGATCGCGCTGGTCAGCTCCTCGATGAAGAACGAGCCGCCGAGCGGATCGGCGGTGTGGGTCACGCCGCTCTCGTAGCCAATGATCTGCTGGGTGCGCAGGGCCAGCGTGGCGGCCTCGGCGGTTGGCAGCGATAGCGCCTCGTCATAGCCGTTGGTGTGCAGCGACTGGGTGCCGCCAAGCACCGCCGCCAGCGCCTGCAAGGTCACTCGGACGACGTTGTTGAGCGGCTGCTGCGAGGTCAGGGTCGAGCCGCCGGTCTGGGTGTGAAAGCGCAGCATCAGCGAGCGCTCGTCTTTGGCCCCGAAGCGCTCGCGCATCAGCGTCGCCCACATGCGGCGGGCGGCGCGGAACTTGGCGATCTCCTGGAAGAAATCGTTGTGGGCGTTGAAGAAGAACGAGAGTCGCGGCGCAAAGTCATCGACGCTCAGTCCGGCGTCAATCGCCGCCTGAACGTAGGCGATGCCGTTGGCCAGCGTGAAGGCCAGCTCCTGCGCCGCCGTCGCGCCGGCCTCGCGAATGTGGTAGCCGCTAATGCTGATCGTGTTCCAGCGCGGGATCCGCTCGGCACAGTAGGCGAAGGTATCGGTGATCAGGCGCATTGAGGGGCGGGGCGGGTAGATGTAGGTGCCACGGGCGGCATACTCTT
>JACCRK010000320.1 GCA_013813565.1 Herpetosiphonaceae bacterium | reverse complement strand
TCCCACAGCACATAGACCTCGATCGTGTTCTGGTTTGGCCCAAACAGCGCGTTCAGATCGGCGACCGGAATCGTGTGCTGGTAGGTATTGGTGACCGGATCGAGGGTCAGCGGATAGGTCTGCAGGTTGGTCGGGTTGCCTGGGTAGCGCAGGACCAGTCGAACATTGGTCGGCGCCAGGCCGTTCGGGCAGGTGATACACTCGCTGGGAATAATCACCTTGACATTCGACAGCATGCCACGCCGCAGCCCGAGCCCAAAGTGGCCGGCGGGATCGTAGTGGACCTCGCCGTTGGCGACGACGTGGGCAATTGGCGGCGTCAGCGGCAAGAGGTCGAAGTTGATGTTCGGCACGATGGTGCTGGAGACCGCGATGGTCTGGGCATCAGCCGGCACGCTGGCGTGGTTGAACCACTGCGGCTGGAAGTCATGCTGCTTGGCCTGGACCAGATAGTGGCCGGCGGGCAGCTCCGGGAACTCATAGTTGCCGTTGGCGTCGGTCAGCTGCGAGCGCACGAAGATCAGCGGACGGGTTGGGCTGACCGGCTCGGTCTGGGCAAACAGGCTGACCAGGCTGTTGGGCAGCGCCAGGCCGGCGGCCGTGTGCACGGTGCCCGAGACTCCGCCGTGGATGATGGCGGCCTTGAGCAGATAGTCCTCGGTCTCGCCAAAGGCCCAGCCGGCGGTCGGGCCACGGCCATCGGCGGCCGTCGCCGGCGTGTCGCTGATCGTGATCCGCAGCCACATTGGGCGCGGCCAGCCCGGCTGATAGGAGATAAACACCGGCGTCGTCAGGTTGTACGTGCCAGGGCCGCTCAGCGTGACGAGCTGGTTCTGCACCGCCCACTCGCGGGAGATCCACGGCGTGCCGAGACATTTGCGGGCGCCGCCCCACTCCCCATTGCGGTTCCAGTCCATCCAGACGTTGACGTAGGCCTGGGCGGTGCCGCTGGGCGCCGGGCTGGACGGCAGCGTGACGCGATAGTTGAGCGTTTTTGGCACACAGTGGCCCAGGCTGTTGGCGCTTGGCACGCCCATCCAGAAGGCGTCGTCGGCGCGGTCGCTGTTGGGAATGCGCGGGCCGAGCTGCAGGTTGTTGGTCAGGTCGTCATCGGGGCCGGTGTCAGCCTCGGCCTCGCCAGTCAGCGCCCGGCCAAGCACATAGCGCACGCCCAGATTGTGGTGGATTGGGCCACGCGGTGTGGTAGCGGGAATGCGGTTGAACACGGTTGGGAACTTCGCCAGCGGCCAGACGAAGGGCGGATAGGCCCGCATCGGCACCAGCAGCGAGTTGTGGCTATCGGGGGCATCGCCCAGGTCGGGCGAGAGGAAGTAGTCCTCGGTCTCGCCTAGCTTCCAGCCGAAGGCCGGGCCGCTGCCATTATCCAGCGTTGCAACCGTATCGCTCACCGTCATGCGGAACCACAGCCCGGCCTTGCCCTTGTGATAGGGCAGGAAGACTGGCGAGGTAAAGGTGTTCAGGCCCGGCACCAGCACGATCGGCTGATTGGTGACCGCCCATTCACGGGCGAGGCCCGGCGTGCCACACTGCAGCGCGCCGCCCCACATGCCGCTGCGATTCCAGTCGGCCCACATGTTGAAGTAGACCTGGCGGGTGCCAACACCGTTGTAGGTCACGGTGTAGGTCATTTTGGTCGGCACACAGTGGGGCAGGCCGGATAGGGTTTTTGGTAAAAGCAGACCATCATCAGCCCGATCCTGGTCGGCGATGTTGAGCGTCGGTGAGATATTGTGGACAATATCAACATCGAACAGCATATCGGCCTGGCGCTCGTTGGTCACCTTGCGGCCCAGATGGAACAGCCGGGTGTCGAAGTGGAATGGCCCGAATGGCGCGACGGCGTTGAACACGGTCGGGAACTGGGCCGGCACCGGCACAACGTAGGCGGTCATCGGCGCGCCAAACGAGTTGGTGCTGTCGGGAGCGTCGCCAAGGTCCGAGAAGATCTCGTTTGGCGGCGTCGGCGTGTTGGTCGGCGTTGGTGTCAGGGTTGGCACCTTGGTCACCGTTGGTGTCACGGTTGGCACCTTGGTCGGCGTCCAGGTCGCGTCGGTGATCGGCGTCTTGGTTGGCTCCGGCGTGATATCGGTGATCGGCGTCTTGGTTGGGGTGTTGGTCACCTGGCCAGCCGGCGTCGGCGTCCAGGTCGCGTCGGTGATCGGCGTCTTGGTTGGCTCCGGCGTGATATCGGTCTGCTGGGTCGGCGTCGGCGTGATATCAGCCTGATCGATCGGCAGCAGATAATCTTCGGTCTCGCCGTACCGCCAGCGATTGGCCGGGCCACGGCCATCGTCGTTGGTCGCCGGGCTATCGCTGATGGTGATCCGCAGCCAGCCGTCCTGGGGCGGCACGCCGCCGGGCTTGGCGGCCAGGAAGACCGGGGTGGTCAGGTTGAACACGCCCGCTGCGGACACGTTCACGAGCTGATTCTGCACCGCCCACTCGTTGGCTAAGGTTTGTGGGCTGCACGGCGGCCCGCCACCCCAGGCGCCATTATGGTTCCAGTCGATCCAGATGTTGACGTAGGCCTTGCCGGAGGTTGGCGGCGCGACCACGGTGACCCGATAGTTCAGCGCCGTGCTGACACAGTTGGCGAACTGCCCCATCGACGGCACGCCCTGCCAGAAGGCATCGTCGGCGCGGTCAAGGTTGGGGATATCAGCGCCTGGCTGAATGTTGTTGGGGCCATCGGCGTCAGGCCCGCCATCGGCCTCAAGCTCGCTGGTCACCGCATCGCCCAGGAAATACAGCTGGTTGTTGATGTGCGATGGCCCCTCGGGCAGCCCGGTCGATGGGTCAAAGACGGTCGGATAGCGGGCGGGCACGGCCGGGTAGGCGCTCATCCCGACCCCGGCGTGGTTGGTGCTGTCGGGGGCGTCGCCCAGATCCATCGGCTCGGCGCCGGTCTGCTGCACCGGCGAGGCGCTGGCAGTAAACGTGGAGCGGGTGATCAGCAGCAGGCTGATCAGCACGAGCACCGTGGCAAAAAAAGCAGTCCGCTGAATAGGAACTCGCATGGGGATCCTCCTTGAACATAAGGGTTACAGGCCGTCTTCGAGACCACAAAAGACCTTGATTGAACAGGATGATGAGAGGGTACGTGTTCTAGGATAGAGTATGCCAGTCTGCCAGGCGGACTTCAATCAAATTAGCTCTGGCAAAATCAGCCCGATTCAACCCTTTTTAAGGCCATCATGACCCGATTAGCGGGGCTATCGCGTATAATACGAGCGCTGAGAGTGCCAATAAGGATCCTGAATGAATGATACGATCCTGCTAGCCGCCAATCCCGCCGAGCTGGAGAAAATTGTTAGCGAGGCCCTGCGCCTGTCCCGCGAGGGCGATCTGCTGGCACTGGCCGAGCTGCCGCTGGCCCACAGCTCGCTGATCGAGGCCTGGTATGTCGCGAGCGCGCCCCAGGGCTCCGACGAGCGCGGCCGGGCGACCCAGGCGATGCTGTACTGGCTGATCGAGCGGCTGCGTCCAAGCGGCACGCATAGCTGGACGACGCTGAGCTGGCGGCCGTACAACGTGCTCTCGGCCTTCTACATCGCCGGGCGGCGCATCGCCGAGATCGCCGAGCTGATGGCGGTCGCCGAGCAGACGATCTACCCGATTCGCGCCCAGGCGATCATGGCCCTGGCCAAGATTCTGCGCGAGGAGCTGACGCGGCCCGCCCAGCTGCGCGACAACTATGCGATCGTCGACCTGTACCCGCAGCTGCGCCCCGAGCAGCAGACCCTGCTGCGCATGCTGGCGATTATGCGCGGCCCGATCGAGATTGGTCTGCTGTATGAGCAGGCCCGCGCCGCCCAGATCGCCCAGATCGAGCAGCACCTCCAGGCGCTGACCACCAGCGATCTGCTGAGCAGCGACGAGCAGCGCACCACCTACGCGGTGCAGGCTAAGCTGCGGCCCTACCTGCGCACGCTGCTCAGCCCGGAGGAGCGCCAGACCTGGCACACCATCGCCGGCCAGCACGCCGCCCGGCAGGCCGACTACCTGGAGGCCGCCAGCCATCTGCGCCTGGCCGGCAGCTACGACCAGGCCGCCCAGCTGCTGATCGAGCACCATCAGCAGATCATCGATACGCTGCACAGTGGCGAGCTGCGCAATCTGCTGAGCGAGTTTCGGCCCAGCGAGACCAGCGACCCGGCCACCTGGCTGCGGCTCAAGCTGGTCAGCGGCGATGTGGCGATGACGATGAACGATGTGGCGACGGCGCTGCGCGAGTATCAGCAGGCCCTCGCGGCCAGCGAGGTGCAGATCAAGGCCGAGGCCTACTACAAGCGCGGCAAGGCCTTTCGCTCGCAGAACACCGCCGAGGCCCAGGCCCACTTCGCCTACTGCATCAGCCTGCTGGAGGCGGCCATGCCCGGCGACCCGCTGCTCTACCGGGTCTATCTGGACCAGGCCTGGATGCTGTTTCAGGATCGCCAGGACGTGCAGCAGGCCGAGCACAGTCTGCGCCGCGCCGAGGCGCTGATCGACCCGGCCAATCGCGCCGCCTGGGCCGAGCTGTCGAACGCCTGGGGCATGTACTACTCACACCAGGGCCAGCACGCCCAGGCGATCGGCCACCACCAGGCGGCCTGGCTGGCGGCCAACGAGACCCAGGACAGCACCATGCAGACCCACACCGCCCACAATCTGGGCGACAGCTATATGAAAATCGCCCAGTACGATCAGGCGCTGGCCTATTTCGCCCAGAGCGCCGACCTGGCCCGCAAGACCGGCAATCGGCGGATGGAGGGGCTGTGCCAGAAGAGCATCGGCGCGTGTCGGTTCTGGCTCCAGCAGTACGAGCAGGCGATCGCCCACTATCAGCAGGCCCACGCCATCTTCACCAGCATGCAAAACCGCAACTGGCAGGCCAACACCTGCTACGATCTGGCCGAGGCCTACGCCGAGCTGGGCGAGGTCGGCCAGATGCAGCGCTACTTTGCCGAGGCGGTCGCGCTGGCCCAGGAGGCCGGCCTCGACCGGCTGCTGGGCGATCTGAGTGCGCTGACCCGCGCCTACGCCGGGCTATATCCGCCGACGGTGCCGCTCAACGAGCGCCAGCGGCAGGCCTACGACCACCTCAAGCGGCACCCGGCGATCACCAACCGCGAGTACCGCGACCTGACCGCCGTGTCGCCCAAGCAGGCCGCCCGCGACCTCAACGAGCTGCTGGAGTGGGGCGTGCTGGTGCGCGTCGGCGAGGGCCGCTCGACCGAGTATCGCCTG
>JACCRK010000303.1 GCA_013813565.1 Herpetosiphonaceae bacterium | reverse complement strand
TGGTAGCCGCTAATGCTGATCGTGTTCCAGCGCGGGATCCGCTCGGCACAGTAGGCGAAGGTATCGGTGATCAGGCGCATTGAGGGGCGGGGCGGGTAGATGTAGGTGCCACGGGCGGCATACTCTTTGAGGATATCGTTCTGAATCGTGCCCGTCAGCAGGTTCGAGGCGACGCCCTGGCGCTCGCCAACCAGCTCGTAGAGCAGCAGCAGCACGCTGGCCGGGGCGTTGATGGTCATTGATGTGCTGACTTTATCTAGTGGAATAGCGTGTAGCAGCGCCGCCATATCTTCGACAGTATCGATCGCCACCCCAACCTTGCCGACCTCACCCTCGGCGCGAGGATCGTCCGAGTCCAGGCCGAGCTGGGTCGGCAGATCGAAGGCCACCGACAGGCCCATCTGGCCCTGGCTGAGCAGGTAGCGGAAGCGCTCGTTGGTCTCGCGGGCCGAGGCAAAGCCGGCGTACTGGCGCATCGTCCACAGGCGACCGCGATACATGGAGGGGTACATGCCCCGGGTGTAGGGAAATTGACCGGGATCTGGCTCGGGCTGGCGATCGGAATCGCGGTACATGGGGTCGATCTCAATCCCCGAGTCGGTTTTGTAGCTGTCTGGCATCAGTCACCTCGTTGTGTGCTTCAGCAGGGCAGCGCAGTAGGCGGGCTGTCCTTGCTCTATGTTGACAGCATCATCCTACCACGAGCGGGCGCCAGCGTGGATGGGAAGGGGCCAGAGCTTAGACCTGGGGAACTGGCTTGAGGCCGTCGTGAACCGCTTCAAGCAGGCGGTTGGTCGCGCCTTCTTCCAGGCCGGTCTGGGTGATAATGCGAGTCTGATTCGACAGCGGGCCAATCGCCATACCCGTCTGGGGATCATAGAGCTGTAGCCCTTGGGCCGGGATCAGGGCGGTGCCCAGCGTTACGGGCGGGTGGTTGAGGCGGTAGATAATTTTGCAGCCTTTGACAAAGCGGTTGATCAACACCGCCAGACGATTCAGATCGAGCGTCTGCGGGGCGCTGAAGCCCCATTCCTGGCGCAGCTGCATGTTTTGCAGCATGCTATTGGTGTTCCACAGCACTTCATCCCGGCCATATGAATCGATGTAGCGCCGATCGCCGCTGGGCGTGGCCAGATTACAGCCGATCTGGTTGGAGTACAGGGCGACCTCGATCGGATCAATCCAGCCATCGGAGGGCTCAAAGTATTCTTCGGAGGGCGTAACAAACGCGGTCAGCAGAATGCGCCGACCGTGTAACAATTGCGGCTTGAGACGGGTATACGCGGCGTTGGTCATAAGCGCATCTCGATCAAAATAAAAACGTGACGTAGGTCCCTAGTATACTACAAAATTGTGGCCAGATTGCCACGCTACACCAGGCAAGGCCGGCTGCTAGCAGCGCTCAATCTCCATCTCGCGACTGATTTATGGCTGGATTTATATTGCTATTATGCAATTATTGAATAAATGATTACGAGGTTTGACATGGAAACACAGGTCGACGTTGCGCCAGTGCTGGCGGTCCTGAACAGCCTGACCCTGCTTAACCGCAGCGGGGCAGCGCGCGGGCTGAGCAGCTGGGTCCAGCGGACGGTCAAGGAGCTGACGGTCGAGACAGCCCACCGCAACCAGGTGGTTGGCCACGGACTGATGCTGGCGCTAGTGCCGGATGCCGACTGGGCCAGCTTCACCGAGTATCTCGACGATCTAGCGGCCAGCAGCCCGGCAACCCTGCGCGACCGCCTGCTGCGGCGCGTTGTGGAGCTGGCCCGGCTGCGCAGCGGCGCGACCTACACCCCGGCAGCGCTGCTGGCGGACTGGCGCACCTATGTCGATGCGCTCAAGGCGGCCCAGCCGAGCGAACCAGTCCAGGTGATGATTGCCCACGAAACCCATAACCTGCTCAACAACCCGGCGCTGCTGCACGATCTGGCCCTGAGCCATCTGCGTGAGATGTGGGCGGACTGGCTGGCTGGCGAGTGGGAGCGCATGGCCCCGGCGCTGCGGCAGGCGGCTGGACGCATGCGCGGGCAGGTGCTAAGCGGACGTCCGGTATTGGAGGCGCTGCACACTCTGGTTGGGCGCGACACTTGGGCCTGGGAAACGCTGAGCGCCGACATCAGCCGCACCGTGCTGGTGCCAGCGCCGCACAACGGAGTGGTAACCACCTTCTTACGGGGCGATAGCACGCTGTGGGTGTGTATCGGGCGCGATCTATTCAGCGCCGAGCTGGTGCGCTCAACCCCGGTTGGCCGGCTGGAGCTGCTACACCGGTTGCAGGCGCTGGCCGACGACTCGCGGCTGCACATTCTTGAGCTGCTCCATCAGCACGAGGAACTCTCGGCCCAGGACCTCATCGCCCACACCGGGATTACCCAGTCGAGCGCCTCGCGGGACTTGAACAATCTGCGCAACGCTGGCTTTGTGCGCGAGCGGCGGGTCGGCGGAGCCAACAAGTTCTATCGGCTGGCGCCGAACCACGTCGCCGGCACCTTCGAGGCGCTGGAGCAGCTGCTGAGCGGTCAGGGTCAGCTCGAAGCCACCCCGGCCCCAAGCAGGGAGCCAGCCCATCCGCTTGGGCGCTTTCTCAACGCCGCCGGGAATATGGTGACCTGGCCACCCAAGCAGAAGGATCGGCTGCTGCTGTTGCAGTATCTGGTGGAAACATTTGAGGTGGGGCGGTTATACAGCGAAAAAGAGGTCAACGCAATCCTCAAGCCGCATACCGGCAGCGATGTTGCGGCGCTGCGCCGGGCGCTGTGTGAGTTCAGGCTGCTTGATCGCGAAGGTGATGGCTCGCGCTACTGGCGGACTCCCTAAAAAGGAGCAGCGGGCCACAGCGTTGTGC
>JACCRK010000293.1 GCA_013813565.1 Herpetosiphonaceae bacterium | reverse complement strand
GATGGTGGACCAGGCCCAGATCCAGGCCGTCGCCAACCGCAATGCTGGTGGTCACAGGCTGAACCTGATCGCGCCAGCCCCAGTCGAGCAGCACCTGCTGGTCGGCGTATGGGTTGGCCCAGGCCTCGCGGGCGGCGGTGGGCTGCCCGGTCGCCAGCAGATGGGCGCCGAGGGCCAGGGTGGCCGGCGGATAATCCTGCTTGTCGTTGACCGCCGCCCGAAACGCTTCGCTGGCGCTGGCGCTGGCGCCCAGCAGCGCCTTGCTGCGCCCGAGGGCGATCCAGCCGTCCGGCGAGGGGGCGATCTCAAGCGCCTGGAGCAGCCGTGCCTCGGCCTGCTGGTAGTCGCCCGCCGCCACCGCCCGGCTAGCCTGGTAGCGCTGCCAGCCACGGGCCAGATTCTGCCCGGCCCAGCCCAGCGGATAGTTGGCCGCGATCAGCGCCAGCAGCCCGGCGCCCACAGCGGCGGCGGCGAAGCGCTGGAGCCGTGGGGTGGCTGATCCGGCCCGCGCCAGGGTTTGCCCGGCATAGATCAGCAGAATCGGCCAGAAGAAATGGCGATAGCGGGCCTCGCCGTGGGTCCACATGGTGCTGCCGGCCACGTAGCCCAGCCACAGCAGGGCCAGCGCCAGCCGCCCATCGCGCTGCGCCCGCCCGAGGCCGACCGCCGCCAGCGCCAGCAGCGCGACATACCAGAGATCGTCGAAGATCAGCGCGCTGATGAAGTAGGGCAGCGGCACATCGCTGTAGTAGTTCTGCTGAATAAAGCGGTCCTGGATCGGCTTGACCCGCCAGAGGTAGATGGTGTTAGGCCAGGGCTTGCGCAGCAAAATCGTCGGGTCGGCGCTCAGCAGCGCCCGCCCCTGGGCCGAGGCATAGTCAGCCCGCTCGACCGGGTTCGGGATGGCCGAAAGAATCTCGTTGATCTGCCCAAGTTCCAGCGGCGGCTCGCTGAAGGCCCAGAGGTTGTAGGCGAAGCCGGTCTCGACCAGGATCGGGGCGCCGTAGGCCCGCCAGTTGCGCAGCGTCCAGGGCGCGATCACCAGCAGACAGGCCAGCCCCAGCCCGGCGACGTAGCCCAGCCCGCGCCACCCCCGCCGGTGCCAGAGCATCCAGGCGGCCAGGATCGGCAGAAACAGCCAGGGCAGCGAGCGCGCCAGGATCGCCAGCCCGATGACGCCGCCAGCCAGGATGGCGGCCGGCCAGGCTGGGGTGCGGCGCCAGCGCAGGAGCAGGAGCAGGGCCAACGCCCAGAGCACATTCCAGAGGGTCTCGCTCATCCACAGGTTGGCGAAGGCCGCCAGGGTGAGCAGCGTCGCACCAGCGGCCGCCGTCCACAGCCCGGCCCGCTCGGCGCGGCGGGGACCCTCTGGGTGGTGGCTGAAGGCCCGCCCGAGCATCCAGAGCAGATACACGTGCAGGACACTCAACATAACGTTTGGCAGCAGCGCCAGCTGGGCATCGCCGCCAGCCAGCCACAGACACCCGGCCAGATACAGCGAGTAGAGCGGCGCCCGCAGCCACGGATAGGCGTCATAGAAGCGCCAGCCGCGCCCGGCCAGCAGATCGCGGGCGACCGCCAGGTATTCGTTCTCGTCGTTGCCAGGCAGGTGGGTCGGCAGGCTCCACAGCGTCAGCCGCACGGCCAGCGCGAGCAGCAGAATGCCGGCCAGGGCCAGACGGCCGCGGCGGGTGGTGGGCAACAGGGGCTGGAAGATGCTCGGCTCGTTCATTCGGCGGTAACTCGATCGCCGTGGCTATTGGGCCGGGAGGTCACGGTAAACAGCAGATCGATGCTGGCCTGGTTGCGCAGCTGATGCGGCATGCCCGGCGCAATCTCCAGCCCCTCCTGCGGGCCGAGCAGATAGATCTGCCTGGCGACCTCCAGGGTGGCCTGGCCGGACAGCACATAAAAAAACTGCCAGGCCCGCTCGTGGTAGTGGCGCACCTCGAACCCGCCAGGAGGCACGCGCTCCTGGATAATTGTGAGCTCAGGTGATTTCACCAAAAACCAGCCGTCACAGCTCTGGCCCCAGGTATAGTGCTCGGCGTTGGCGGTGCTGATGGGAATTGGCGTTTGCATAGATGATCAACTTTCAGAATAACTGCACGTTCACTGGTGGCCAAGCATTACCCAAACGGCAGGGTGCGGGCGCGGGCCGAGCGGCGGCGGTCGATATTCCAGGCTAGCCCAAGCACCACCAGAATCAGCAGGCCGACCCCAGCGATGCGCAGCCGGTTGTTCAGGCTGGCCAGCAGTTCTTCGGCGCGGGCGCGGCCCTGCTGGTCGCCAAGCTGGGCGAAAATCAGCGCCGCCTGCTCGATGTTGCGGCGGGCGGCGCTCAGGCGCAGGCTGCCGATATCGGCGCGGGCCGCCGCCAGCAACCTCTCGGCGCGGGTGCCATCGCTGGCGCGCCCGGCGTACTCATCGAGCAGCGGCGTGACATCGCTGCGGTTGAGCTGGGCGTACAGCGGGCGGGCGCGCTCGATCTCGCCGGTGGCGGCGGGATAGTCGCCCTGGAGCAGTGCGGCGCGGGCGGCGGCGGCGGCCCGGTCAGCCGCCACGCCAAGGCGGGCCAGATCGAGCAACGTCTGCAGGGCGGGATCGTCGCCGCCCGCCAGCGCCTGCGCCGCCCCGGTCTCAGCATCGCTGTAGCGCCCGGCGTCGAGGGCGGCCTGAATGCTGCCGAGGTCGAAGGCCGCCGAGGGCTGCACCCGCCAGCCGCCATCGATCCAGGCGGCCAGCTGCGCTCGCCACTCGGCCTCAAGCGTATCGGCGCTGCTGCCATAGACCTGCTGCAGAGCCGAGCGATAGCCGCCAGCGCTGCGCATGGCCTGCATAAACGTCACAAACTGGGCCATTCCAGCGCGCTGAATCAGAAACGAGACCATCGACCAGCTCTGCGGGTAGCCCAGGCGCGGGTTGCTGTACATCACGCCGGGGGCGTCCAGGCGGCTCCAGCTCAGCAGGCTGTTGCTATCGACCGCCTGGCGCAGCAGGTCAACCTTGATCTCCAGCTGCGGCGCAGGCTGCTCGACGTACTGGGCGATGCCCTCCTGCCACATAATCGAAAGCTGGTTATCCGACAGCTCGGCCGCGACGACGTGGGTGATCTCGTGGCGCACGTTGTTGCGAATCTCCTCATCGGTCTGGCCGACGGTCTGCGGAACCGCGATGCTGATCTCGCGGCGGCCGGTGTGGGCGTGGGCCACAATCCCCTCCAGGCTCTGCGCCATGGGATTGACCTGGCGGTAGATCTCCATGGTTGGATAGATGCGCAGGGTCAGCGGCGGGGCGGGCTTGTAGCCCAGGGCTGTGCTGATCTCGGTGTAGATCTGGTCGGCAAAGCCGATGTAGCGCTTGGCCTCGGCCTCGCTGCCGGCGGGATACAGCACTGCGATATAGGTCGTCTGCTGCTCATTCCACTGGATGGCCTGCGCGGCCGTGGTGGCCGGGTGCGCGAGCGTAGCCAGCAGCAGGAGCACGAGGATTCTTCGGAGCATAGTCTTCACCAGGATTTCTTAGGAAGCGTGCGGTCGGTTGAGGGCGCGGTTTGCTTCGGCGAACATCATTGAGGAAAGCGTACCAGCGATTATGGAGCGGGTCAAATTCGCCGCGGCTGCGTGAGAGGCGCGGCTTTGTTGCGGTGGTTTTTACTGATTTTAATGAATTTCTGGCATATGCTGAGGTGTGCGGGGATTTTAGGCGGGTGTTTAACTGGAACAATATGTGGGTGCTTTTGATTCGCCGCCCTTCCGTCCCTCCTCCGGAGGGAAACCCAGGGGGTTTTCATCCCCCTGGACCCCCTAAAATGGAATTTATGGATTAATGTCGCTTTGTTTTATCCGAAAGTGTCTTTATTGGAAAAATATAAGGAGAACGCCTGTGCCACCAGAACAAAAGCCGCCACCGCTGCCGAACAGACAATCATGGATTTCTCTCCCCAGCATTCTTGTTATCGATATTTTTTTATTGGCTTTTTTTAGCTGTATGTGTGTTTGGATTGTCTTGACACTTATCGGTACTAGTCACGGCTCACCGCCTATCAGAAATGTTGGATCCGCGCTGCATATTCTGTTTTTCCGTCGCTGAAAGAAAATATTAAGAGAATCGGCTACACTCGGTGCAGAATATCTGTGTGAAAGGCCAATAAAGATGAGCGACGACGCTATGAAACCTTCCTCGCGAACCAACTGGGATAAACTTCGCGATATGGATGACGCTCGATTATACGGACATTCCGCCGCTTGGCGACACGTCTTTAGCCGAGCACAGCTTGTGCTGCCCTATGCAGTTCAGATTGATCCGGATGTGTTCAGTTGGTTTCGCCAGCACAACGCCAACTATTCAGAGCAGATCAATCGTATTTTGCGCCAATATATTGAGGCGAAAGAGGGCTAGAACCAAGAAAATAGTTGCAAGTATGTTCTATAATGGCAGCCTATCGGCAGATTGCAACGATCCATTTATCCAACCGACAGCACCGCTGCATACATTGATGGTATCGACGCTATCTGAGAAAATTTTGTGCTCATATCAATGGTTACTGGTTTTTTGCAGAGGAATACCACAATGACTCTCACCCTTCCAACCGCATGGCAGCCGATCCTGGAAGATCAGGTTGCGCAGCCGTACTGGTCCGCCCTTGAGCAGTTTTTAAGCGCCCAGCGCACCCAGCACAGCGTGTTTCCGCCGGCAGAAGATGTTTTCTCGGCATTGCGGATTACCTCGCTGGATGCAACCAACGTCCTGCTGCTGGGACAAGACCCGTACCACGACGATGGTCAGGCGCACGGCCTGTGTTTCTCGGTGCGGCCAGGGGTTGCGCCGCCACCATCGCTGCGCAATATGTTCAAAGAGCTCAAGAGCGATCTGGGCTGCCGGGTGCCGAATAACGGCTATCTGGTGCCGTGGGCCGAGCAGGGCATGCTGATGCTGAACGCGGTGCTGACGGTGCGCGCGCACGAGCCCAACTCGCACAAAAACAAGGGCTGGGAGCTATTCACCGATGCGATTATTCGCAAGGTCAGCGCCAAGGATTCGCCTGTGGTGTTTGTGCTCTGGGGCGCCTATGCCCAGAAGAAGGCCGCCCTGATCGACACCAGCCGCCACACGATTGTGCAGTCGGCCCATCCGTCGCCGCTCTCGGCTAAGAATGGCTTTTTCGGCAGCCGCCCGTTCTCGTCGATCAACGCCGCCCTGGCCGCCGCCGGCAAGCCAGTCATCGATTGGCAGATTCCCGATCTTTAGTCGCTGGTAGCTGGTAGCGGGTGCTGTTCTAGATAAGCTGGCGGAATCGCAGCGGAGTTGGGCAGGCACAGGGGCCTGCCCTTACGAACGATGATGTGTGCTTGCCTTCAGCATGAGTTTTTACTAGCTGCTAGCTACCAGCTGC
Organism: Herpetosiphonaceae bacterium; assembly: GCA_013813565.1. Classification (GTDB taxonomy): domain Bacteria; phylum Chloroflexota; class Chloroflexia; order Chloroflexales; family Herpetosiphonaceae; genus JACCRK01. The sequence continues at coordinate 3,433 of JACCRK010000293.1, read as the reverse complement.
TAGCTGCTGGCAGGCCTGCTCCAGGGCGGCCTCAAGCTGGTCGGCGGCGGGGAGGCCGCCCTGGGCCTGGGTGGCATTCCCGCCGCCTTTGCCGCCGAACGGAGCGATGCTCGTGCGCAGAAGCTGGCCGCAGTCCACCTGCCCGCCGCCACCAGCGAAGATCAGCTGGGTCTTGGCGCCGCGCACGCCGAGCAGGGCCAGCGCCCCGGTCGCGGCCACGGCGGCGGCCAGCGTGCGCACCTCCTCGAACGGACGCTCAACCCAGCTCCGGCAGACCACCGGCAGCTCCCCGACGGTGGTGGCGCCGGCGACCAGCTCGCGGGCCTCGGCGGCGATCAGCAGTGTGGCGGCCTCGCCCAGCCGCCGCCGGGCGCTCTCCTCGGCCTCGCGCAGGCGGCCAACCGCCTCCTCGACCTGCTCCTGGCTGCCGCTGAAGCTGCTGGCCAGCCGGCCAAGCGTCGCGTTTTTCCAGCGCAGCTCGCGCACGGCCCGTCCGCCGCAGACAAACTCAACCCGCACCATCTCGCCCCGCCGTTCGATTCGGCGGATGTGGATCAGGCCAACTCCGCCGGTGCTGCGCGGGTGGGTGCCGCCACAGGCCGAGTGGTCGAAGTCGCCCGCCGAGACCACTCGAATCGCGCCGCTGACGCTGGGCGGCTTGCGCAGCCGCAGGGTTGCCAGCTCGGCCGGCTCGACAAAGCGCGCCAGCACCGGATAGTCGGCCCAGATCACCTCATTGGCCAGGTCCTCGACGGCGACCAGCTGCGCGGGATCGATCGCGCTGGCCGCCAGGTCGATGGTGACACCCGCCACACCAAGATGAAACGAGACCGTGCGCAGGTTGTAGAGGTGCTCGAATGCGGCCGAGAGCAGATGCTGGCCGTGATGCTGCTGCATGTGATCGAAGCGGCGCGGCCAGTCCAGCCCACACGCAACCTGATCATCCTCCAGCGGCGCGGCCAGCGTGTGCCAGACCACCGCGTCCTCGGCCTGGACATCAAGCACCGCAACCCCGGCGATGCTGCCGTGGTCGGCGGGCTGGCCGCCGCCCTCGGGGTAGAACGCGCTACGATCGAGGGCCACCTGCGGCCGGGCTCCGTCGCGCCGCGCCACTACCAGCGCTGTCCACTCGCGCAGATAGGCATCCTGCCAGTACAGTCGCTCGGTCATCGGCGCTTGCCCCCGCTGGTGTTGCTGCCGCCGCCGGTCGCTTTGCGGTACTCGCGGATGCGCTCCTCGATGAAGCTGAAGTCGCGGCTGAGCGCCTGGGCGGCCACCTCCGAGGTCTGGCGGGCCAGAAACAGCGTGCGCACAATCGCGCTGAACATCCGCCAGATAATGGGACCGTGCGGACCGAGCATCTGGCCTGGCTCGCTACCGGCGGGCAGCCCCTCAATCTCCATATCGTTGACCGGATCGGCAAAGTCAATAATAATCCGCATCGCGCTCTCCTTGTAGATTCAACAGTCCGGCGGGATCGGCCTGAATGGCGCGCCGCCCACGGTATGCTATCATACCCCGCATTGATTAGAGGCACCGTAGCGATGGAGATTTCTATGAATGCAGGCCTGCTTTTTGACAATGAGTTCGCCAGTATCTTGAGCATGATCGACAGCCACACCGAGGATGATCTGACCAGGCCAATCCGTGATGATGGCTGGAGCGCCTTTCAGATTTTGTCACATCTGGCGATCTCCAGCCGCGGTCTGCTGTCGCTGGCCAAGGCGCAGTACCGGGCCGGTATCGGCGGACAGGAGGTTCCCAATCCCGCCGATGAGTTCGATGTCGATCGCTGGAATGTGGAGCAGGTGGCGCTGTGGGCCGAGCGCTCGCTGGACGACGTGCGCACCGCCCTGGCCGAGACGCAGCAGCGCCTTCACGCCTTTATCGCCGAGCTCTCCGAGGCCGACCTGGAGCTGCCCGCCCGCTTTGTGACCGGCAAGCCGATGAAGCTAGCGCAGCTGCTTGGCGCGATCCCCTATCATCTGGGGATCCACCGCCAGGAGATCGAGCGCGGCCTGGCCGGCGAGATCGCCCCATCGATCGCCCACTGAGCGGGTGGCGGGGAGAGTAGTACCGATCATGGATACCATTAGCAAGCGGAGCGACGAATGCTACTGATTGATGCACATCTTGATCTGGCCTACAACGCAATCAACCTTGGCCGCGATCTGGTGGCGACGGTGACCGAGGGGCGCCTGCGGGCGATCGAGACCAGCGCTGAGTGGCGCGACCACGCCGGGACGCTGACCACGACATGGCCGGAGATCCGCACCCACGCGCCCGCCGTGGTCTGTGGCACGATCTTTATCCTGCCCGAGGCGGCCTCCACCTCGCTGGAGGGCGCAGCCTACGCCACGCCCGAGGAGGCACGCGAGCAGGCCTGGGCGCAAGTTGAGTGGTATGGGCAGATGGCGGCGGCCGGCCACTGTCGCCTGATCACCTCGCAGGCGCAGCTGGAGGCGGTCTGCGCCGAGGCGCCGCCGTATGGCCCGCCCGGCCTCGTGCTGCTGATGGAGGGCGCCGATGGGCTGCTGGCGCCGGATGAGCTTGGGCGCTGGCACGCCGCCGGGCTGCGTTGGCTCGGCCCGGCCTGGCAGGGCACGCGCTACTGCGGCGGCACCATGGTGCCCGGCCCGCTGACCGCGCTGGGCATCGAGCTGATCGGGGAGATGGATCGGCTGGCGGTGGCGCTTGATGTCAGCCATCTGGCCGAGGAAAGCTTCTGGCAGGCCCTGGCGCTGTTTCGCGGCCCGGTCGCCGCCTCGCACGCCAACTGCAGGGCGCTGCTTGGCCCCGACCAGGCCCAGCGCTTCCTCAGCGACGCGATGATCCAGGCGATCGTCGAGCGCGATGGCGTGATCGGGCTGGCCCTGTACAACAAGATGCTGGTCAATCCCTGGGACGAGCGCAAGGAGTCGGTCGCGCTGGCCGACCTGGTGCGCCACATCGAGCACGTCTGCGCGCTGGCCGGCAGCACGCGCCACGTCGCGATCGGCTCGGACCTCGACGGCGGCTTTGGCCTGGAGGCGATTCCGGCCGAGCTGAACACCTGGGGCGACCTGGCCAAGATCGGCGACGCGCTCCAGGACGCCGGCTGGCAGCCCGCCGATATCGCCAATGTGCTCGGCGCGAACTGGCGGCGCTGGCTCGGGCGGGCGCTGGGGTGATCGGGGATTAATGATCAGCGGATTAGGACTGGGCTGGACAATGGCGACGACTCGCAGTATAACTGGGCGCAGTGCCAGACCGCCAGCTAGCAGGAGGAGCCGCCATGAACGAAGGGATTTGTGCGAAATGCGCCCAGGCCACCGTGTACGCCGTCACCGCCGATGATAACGAACGAGCTCTTGCCATAAGTGCGTTTAAGGCGGTGCTGATGACCCACTTCATCTGCACGAGCTGCGGCTACGTCGAGCAGTATGTCCTCGAT
>JACCRK010000278.1 GCA_013813565.1 Herpetosiphonaceae bacterium | reverse complement strand
TCAGCCACGTGCTCCTCAGCCGTGCGCCACTGCCACCGAGGTGGCCGTGCGACTTGCATGCATTAGGCACGCCGCCAGCGTTCGTCCTGAGCCAGGATCAAACTCGCCGACGATGACACCGACCGGTAAGGGTCGTGTGTCGGCTCCCTGGGTACAAGGCCCACCAGGGTGGCGCTGGTTGGTGGTCGACGCGACCACCGGCTGACGCGAACGTCAGCGGTTTGTTTGTTGCGTCTTGCGACGCGGCACACATCAGTTGGAAAGGTACAGATACAACGGGGATAAAAAACCCGCGTGGCGCAGAAGCGACCAAAGCGGGGATAGGTATCCTGTTGTTGTTGCATTGCCGAAGCAATGTTTTTGAATAGTACTACGATTTGAGTATTGTGTCAAATTAGTATCATTCAGGTTTTGTTGTTGTTACGCAGTCATAAATGACCCCTCGTTTCGACAACTTGGCTATCCTACTACAAACATTCATTGATGTCAAATTGACTGTTAAGCTTAAATGAGGTTGGTAGTGGGCTGTTTATGGATTGGTTCACCAATCTGGTCGGTTGGATAGCTCGCGGAGTATACATGCAGAGCCAGGCCTTTGTCAAATTGGTTGCAAAAGCGTTGTATTTGCCTATAATGACATAAATTTTGATCGTTGTAAGCCGCTGGTTCGTTTAACGACCAGCGTTTGTGTGTATTACTTATGGATGTTGCAGTAGATCAGCCCAACGTGAAGTCTGGATTTGGTTTGGTCAGGGTAAAATCGCGCTTAAGATCGAGAATAGTGGGTGCGCTTGGGCTGGTTGCCTGGACTCTGCTGCTTAGTATTATTGTTTACCAGCGTGGGGCGCAGACCGATATCTCGGTTGGCGATTATTATGATACGCCTTATTTAGCTGGGGCGTTTTCCGACCGTGAAACAAGTGCTGATAATCTGCATACGTTCCGCTGGACCACCGGATCAGCAGCTATCGCCATCCCCAACGGCGCTCGCGGGAGCTGGGTCGCTAATCTCAATGTCCTCGCCAGTCATCCCGATAGCTCACCAGTTCAAGCGGTTATACGTTTAGCCGATGAGACGACTGTGGCTTTGCCCGATGTGGCTGAGCGGCGCGTCATTCATCTGTTGGTCCCCGCTTCAGCCACCACTAGCGGTAGTCTCAGGCTGGGGTTAAACTCAAACCTGTATCAGGAGCCAACCGCCAGTGCCCGCACACTTGGGGTGGCCCTGTTCGGTTTCGCCGCGCGAACAACATTAGATAGACCGTTCTTCCCGCCACCTGTCGGGTTCCTCATGCTTACTCTTATCGTTATTTTTATGGCTTTAAGCTTGTATCTAGCCGGGTTACCCGAGAGCTGGTCGTTCGGTGCGGCCGCCGCAGTTGGCGCCGGGCTGGCTTTTCCGTTGATGTTCAATCGTATGCCAACGGTTTTTTGGCTGCCGGGACTATTAATGCTTAGCGCCATCAGTGTGTTGTTTATCGTGATCCTGCGTAAGTTTATCCCCTGGATCTTTGCCCAGGGCGGCATTCCAGTTGATGATCAGGCACTAACCGTTCTCTTGCTGCTCTTTACTGTTGGATTCTGGATCAAAGCCGGCGGCCAGCTCTATCCGTATATGATCTCGATTGATGTTCACTGGCATATGGATCGGGTACGCTGGATTCTCGATGGTCGTCTGGCGGAGATGTATCGGCCTGGCGCGTTCAATGAATCGGTGATGCCGGTCAATGAGTGGGGCGAGAATCGGCCAACTATCCCGTACTCGCCGTTTTTTCATATTTTTGCCACCAGCTTTAATATTTTCCCCTGGGCCTTAGAGACAACCGCCAAGGTCTTTAGCTCGTTTATCGATACCAGCCGCACCTTTATTATCTATGGTCTGGCGGGGATGCTGGGGCTGAAACGGCGCACCGGTCTGCTGGCCGCCGGGCTGTATGCGGTGTTTCCCGCCACTTTTTTGCTGCACTCATGGGGAAATGTGCCCACAACCTTTGGGATGTGGTGGACGCTGATCACGAGTATTTTTATTATTGGCGCATGGGGCCGGCTACGAACCCGCAAGATGTTTGCGCTGCTCACGCTGCTCCTGCTGATCACGTTCCTTATCTATACCGTGATGGCGGTGTATATGGGAATGGTGCTGGTGCTGTGGCTGATCTTTATCGCTTGGCGCAATCGTGAGCAGCGGCCACAGGTCTGGGCGGTGTTCAGCGCAACGGCGCTCGCCTTCAGCCTGTCGCTGGCGATCTATTACGGGCAGTATATTCCTGAGATTGTGCAAAAAACACTACCCTACTTTAGCCAGACTCTGACCCAGGGGCAGGAGAGCGTCGGTGCCACGCCGTTTGAGGAGACCTATCAGGATTATCTTTTTGCCTATATTCCGCGCCTGTGGCACTATGGCCTGCTGATCCCGGTGCTCCTGGTGCCGATCGGGCTGTGGCTGATCGTCCGCCGCCACACGCTGACCGATCCACGGGCTAAGGTCGCTTTCTGGTGGATGCTCGCCATCCTGGCGGTCAGCTTGATCTTTGTGCCGATCGCTCGCTCAGTCCCGATGGTTGATAAAAATGTCTTCTTTGCTATGCCAGTTCTGGCTATCCTGTTTGGGGTGATTATCGAGCGGGCGCTGGAGCAGCCACGCTGGCTGCTGCTCCTCCTGGGGGCGTGGTATGTGGCGCTGCTGCTGGAGCGCTTGCTTGATCCCACTCCGCTGACAGGCGGGATGGTCTGGCTGTGGCTCGGTCTGCCGCTGGTCGCCAGCCTGTGCGCATGGCTGTGGCGGACACGCTGGCAGCGCCCACGCTGGACCACGATCCCGATTGCGATTGGCTATCTGGCCCTCCTGATCGCCGCCCTGGATCTCTGGGTATATCGCATTGAGGTTGTGAAACAGCTATGGTAGCAGCCACGAATTTCGACGAGGCCGCCTTCATCGAGCAGATCGAGCGCTGGGTGGCGCCGATGAGCTGGCGCCCTGACTATGCGGCCTGGCGCGAGAAGCGGATCTGGCAGGAGCGCTATCAGGCCGAGCGGCTCGCAATCATTGAGCGCTTCGGTGGCGCTGTGGCCGGGCGGCGGGTCCTGGAGATTAGCTGCGGGATGGGCGGCACGTTGGTTGCGCTGGCCCACGCTGGCGCCCACCCCGTGGCAACCGAGTTTAACCACGAGTATTGCACCATCGCCAAGCAGCGCAGCCAGCGCTATGCCTTGAATCTGCCGATTATCAATGCCGTCGGGGAGGATATCCCCTTCGCCGACAACAGCTTTGATCTGGCGATCTGCTGGGATATTGTTGAGCATGTCCAGAGCCCAGCCGCGATGCTGCGCGAGCTGCGCCGGGTGGTGCAGCCGGGCGGACGGGTGCTGCTGACCATCATCAATCGCTGGGCCTGGCGCGACCCCCACTACCATATCCGGGGGCTGAACTGGCTGCCACGGGCGCTCGCCGACCGGATTGTGGCCCGGCGAACCGCGAGCAAGCAGGCGATGGGACTGCAGGATCGCCAGCGCTTGAGCGAGATGCACTACTATACAATGGAGCAGTTTCGCCGTCTGGCCGCCGAGTCGGGCTTCCAGGTCGCCGATATGGAGGCCGTGACGATCAGCCAGGGCGGCAAGCGTCGGTCGCAGGGCATCAAAGGGCGCTTGCGCGATATGGCCTATCGACTTGGCCTAGGGCTGCCGGCCTACTACCTGTATCGCGACTGGGTCAAAGGCACCTACGAATTAGTGTTATGGTAAACCTGGAGATAGTATTGTGACTGAACGTTTCTACGCCGCCGACGATCCTGACCGCCCCTTAACTGCCGACGAGCAGCGCGAATACAGCCAGCAGCTCAAAGAGTACTACGAGCATACGATGAGCGAGGGCCAGGGCGCTTTCTTCACGATCGAGGATGGCGATATCAAGCCAACCCGCATGGGCCGCCACTGGCTGCGCGAACATCGCCAAATTTTCGATCGCTGGCTTGATCTGAAGCCGAGCGATGTGTTTGTTGATGTTGGCTGCGGCGAGGGCTACTACACCACATACGTGGCCCGCCAGGGTGCCAAAACCATC
>JACCRK010000268.1 GCA_013813565.1 Herpetosiphonaceae bacterium | reverse complement strand
GGGATCGGGGATTGGGGATCGGGGATTGGGATCATCTGTACGGCGGGACTCCGTAGCCGCAGGCTGTATCTGCCATTCGCCCCGCCGCAGTGATAGAATTCCAGCACTATCGCGCAGCACCGCTATTTCGGCGGCTGGCGGCGCGGCGCAGCAGATGGGAGCGGCGATGAAGGTTATTCTTCCCGGCGGCAGCGGACAGGTTGGGACGATCTTGGCGCGGGCTTTTCACGGCGCCGGACACGAGGTGGTCGTGCTCAGCCGCCAGCCGCAGCCCGCGCCCTGGCGCGGCGTGGCCTGGGACGCCGCGACGCTGGGCGGCTGGGCCAGCGAGCTGGAGGGCGCCGATGTCGTGATCAATCTGGCCGGCCACAGCGTCAACTGCCGCTACACGGCCAAAAATCGCCAGCGCATCATCGAATCGCGTGTCGAATCCACCCAGATTGTTGGCCAGGCGATCGCCCAGGCCGCCCAGCCGCCGCGCCTCTGGCTCCAGTCCAGCACGGCGACGATCTACGAGCATCGCTACGACGCGCCCAACGACGAGGCGACCGGCATCCTCGGCGGGTCCGAGCCGGATGCGCCGGACACCTGGCGGTTTAGCATCGAGGTCGCCCAGGCCTGGGAGCGCGCTGTCGATGCGGTCGCCACGCCGCAGACCCGCACGGTCAAGCTGCGCTCGGCGATGGTGATGAGCCCCGACCGCGCGGGCGTGTTCGATGTGCTGCTGGGGCTGGTCCGGCGTGGCCTCGGCGGTCGGAATGGCGACGGCCGCCAGTACATCTCGTGGATCCACGAGGCCGATTTTATCCACGCGATCGACTGGATCATCAGCCACCCCGCGCTGGACGGCCCGGTCAACCTCGCCGCGCCCAGCCCGCTGCCCAACGCCGCGTTTATGCGCGAGCTGCGCCAGGCCTGGGGCGTGCGCTTCGGGCTGCCGTCCACGGAATGGATGCTGGAGATCGGCACGTTTTTCCTGCGCACCGAGACCGAGCTGATCCTCAAGAGCCGCCGGGTTGTGCCAGGGAAATTACTGGAGAGCGGATTTAGCTTCGAGTTTGCCGAATGGCCGGCGGCCGCCCGCGATCTCTGCGCGCAGTGGCGGGCGGCCAACGCGAGCTGAGTTGTGGTAGCGGGCCAGCCTGCGTTGGCCCGCTGCTGAGGCGGCTATTTATAGGCGGATGGCGGACAAAGCGTGGGATCCACACCATCACAGTAGTAGCCAAAATCTTTCATGCCCTCCCAGGGTTTCCAGATCCCATTTTTGGGATCGGTAATCGGGGCGGTGAAGGGAACCGGATAAAACGTAATTTCGTTAAAGGTAACCGCGTCATCAATCGTGATGGGTTCTCGGGCTAAACCGCCTTGTTCAATCTGTAACCCGTACGTTTGGTAGATAACCGCCAGGCTATAAAGAACCTCAGGTCCATGGACCTGGAAAGCATGGGCTTTAATCCAGGCTGGCTCACCATAGCGGGCGATCAATGCCCCCAACGCGATCGTATCATCGCTTTCATACAGGGGGCGAACATTCGTAATTCGCTGCAACAAGTCGGCGCCGTCATAGTACATAGAACCATATCCCGCATCATGCTCACTGTCAGTCATCACCCACTCCCATCCAATGACCATGTCGGTGGTATTCCGAACATTATAAGTCGTGATGGTGCTGGTGTTGATAATTGGGATGGCATACAGCTGACGGATGGCGGTCTCGGCATCGGTGATGCCCGGCGTGATACCCTCCCAGCACGGTGGCGTACACGGAATACCATCAAGCCAGCGGAGCGGGAAATCGCTGGTGTACGGACGTGGGTAGGCCGGTGAAGGAGCGGGTACGATGACAAGGGTTGGATAGTCTACCTCCGTAGGAATGCTGGTCGGTATGATTAGCGTGCTCTGCTGAACGCTGGAGTATTCCGGCCCACATGTTGCGAGCAGGCTGCTGATCGCGATTCCCACAATCAGTCGCATCCCTGTTTTCATATCTATCTCTCGATCGTAATTAAGCGTCGCGGTTTATGCGTATCCAATGATCTTCCAGATCTGGGGCAGCAGATCGTTGTGGTGTCATACCAAGTCCGACGATCATAGAGCGATGAGAGCGATAAGGCAAGCGCATTCCGGTGGTATGGCTTGTGCAGAAGGGGCTGCGACACAACCACGAGGAGTACGATGGCTAAACCAAAAGTCTACGACACGATTATTCTCGGCGGCGGGCCGGCCGGGCTGTCGGCGGCGGTGTATATGGGGCGCTTTCTGCGCTCGACGCTGGTGGTCGACGCGGGCCACGGGCGCGCCGCCGGGCACCAGGTCAACGAAAACTATCTGGGGTTTCCCAAGGGTGTCCAGGTGCGGCGGCTGCGCGAGCTTGGCCGCCAGCAGGCCGCGCGCTTTGGCGTGGAGTTCTGCGACTGTTCGGTGACCCGCATCTCAAAAGAGATCGACAACTTTGTTATCGAGTGCGGCCCTGAACTTACCCTGCGCAGCAGGCAGCTGATCGTCGCGACGGGCGTGAGCGACATCTGGCCGGCCTTTCCCTTTGTCGAGCGCTACATCGGCAAAAGCCTGTTCTGGTGCATCACCTGCGACGGCTACAAGATGATCGATCGCGAGGTGCTGCTGCTCGGCAACACCGACGAGGCGGCGATCACGGCCCTGCAGTTTCTGCGCTTCACCCCCAAGCTGACGCTGGTCGCCCACCCAGGCTACAACGCGATCTGCCCCGAGCGGCTGGAGGACCTGAAGCGCAACAAGATTCCCCTGATCGAGGCCGAGGTCACCCAGGTCAAAGGGGCCAGAGGCATGGTCAAGGCGGTGCAGCTCTCCAGCGGCGCGGTGCTGAAGCCCGAGTTTCTGTTCAGCCTCTACGGCAAAATCCCCAACTCGCAGCTGGTCGCCGGGCTGGGCGTGATGCTCAACAGCGCTGGCTACATCGACATTGATGAGAATCAGCAGACCAACGTGCCGGGGGTTTTTGCCGCCGGCGACGTGACCGGAGCGCACGCCCACCAGATCGCCTGCGCCGTCCACGAGGGCGCGATGGCCGCCTCGGCCGCCAACTACGCGCTGTACCCGCCGCTCCAGCGCCACGACACCGATGAGGAGGGTCCGCTCAAGCACGAAAAACAAGCAGCGTGAACATTCACAAAAAGCGAGGCCCCAGCGATGCAGTATCGCTGGGGCCTCGCTGTGCCAACCAGACTATCCAGCCGAATCAGCTCCCACTGGCTAAGCCGGTCGCAGCCCTGATCCCCGATCCCCGAAACGCTACATCCGCTCGGGCGCCCGGATCGAGAGCAGCATCAGGCCGTTGCGCAGCGCCTGGGCGGTCGCCTCGACCAGGTGCAGCCTGGCGGCGCGCAGCTCGGGTGAGGCGGCCTTGAGCACCGAGCAGGCGTCGTAGAAGGCCGAGAAGGCGCGGGCGGTGGCGTACAGCCAGTCGGCGACCACAAACGGCGCAAAGCGCTCGGCGGCCTCGCGCACAATCTGGGGCAGCCGGGCGATCTCCTTCAGCAGCCCGGTCTCGGCCTCGTGGGTGAGCAGCGTGCCGTCGTACTCGGCCGGAACCGCGCCCGCCTCGCGGATAATCGAGCAGCAGCGGGCGTGCATGTACTGTAGATACGGCGCGCTGTTGCCCTCAAACGCCAGCATCCGCTCCCAGTCCAGCGTAATGTTGCGCTTGGTATCCTGATACAGGTCGTTGTAGATCACCGCGCCAACCCCGACCATCTCGGCGATCTCGGCGATCTGCGCCGGGGTGAGCGTGGTTTTGCCCTCGACAACCTTTTGCTCGATCAGGGCTTTGGCGCGGATGTGGGCGTCGTCGAGCAGGATCTCCAGGTAGACCATGTTGCCTTTGCGGGTGGAGAGCGCCTGGCCCTGGTCGTCGAACACCGTCCCAAACGCCACATGGATCAGCTTGGCGTCGGTGTAGCCCAGCGCCTTGCTCAGCGCGAAGGTCTGGCGGAAGTGCAGCTCCTGCGGCTGGCCGACGATGTAGATCACCGTGTCGGGATTGTAGGTGTCCTCGCGGTATTTGATCGTCGCCACGTCGCGGGTGATGTAGAGCGTGCCGCCGTCGGAGCGCTGCAGCAGAAACAGCGGCAGCTTCTTGCCCTTGGCATCGGTCAGCTCCTTGATCACCACCGCGCCATTGTCGCGCTCGGCGACACCGCTCTCGCCGGCATCGCTGATAATCTGCCCAAGCATATCTTTGTAGAAGCTCTCGCCGTGTTGCACATCGAACTGGACGCCCAGCCGATCGTAGTTGCGCTGATTGGCGGTCTTGGTCAGCTCGACCATCCACTCCCACAGCTCCAGCGCCTGTGGGTCGCCCTGCTCCAGCTTGAGCGACCAGGCCCGGGCGTTGTCGTCCATCGCCAGCTCGGCGTCGGGATCGTAGTCGGGGTCGTCCTCGCTTTTGCCCTTCATCAGCTGGTTGTAGGTTTTATACTGCTCTTCCAGCGCCGCCAGCGCCGCCTCGCCCTCGGCCTCCGGGCGGCCGTAGTGCAGGGTCGCGGCGATGTTCACGCCGAACTGCTTGCCATAGTCGCCGAGGTGGTTGTCGCGGATCACCTCGTAGCCCAGGCAGGCGTACAGATTTGCCAGCGCCTGGCCGATGATCGTCGAGCGGATATGCCCAACGTGCATGCGCTTGGCGATGTTGGGCGATGAGTACTCGACGATCACCCGCTTGCCGCTGCCTAGCTCCGAGCAGCCGTAGCCGCTGGCCCGCTCGGCGACATCGCGCAGCACGGCCGGGGCGAAGGCTGCTTTGTTGAGGAAAAAGTTCACGTAGGGACCGCTGACCTCGGCCCGCTCCACCAGACCATCGGCGGGTGCCTGCCAGGCGGCCACCAGATCCTGGGCCAGCTGGGCCGGGTTGGTGCCGCGGGCTTTGGCGGCGCGGAAGCACGGCAGCGCCAGGTCGGCGACCACATTGGTGGCCTTGGGCGCGGCCAGCTCAATCTCCTCGGCGGCGATCAGGCCGGTCGCCACCAGGGCGTCGGTAATCTCGGCTTCAAAACGTTGAAATGTATAGGTCATAGCATTCTCCAAAGTGTTATTTGGAGAAAGTATAGCGCATCTTGCCGAGGCGCTGATCGGGTCAGCGGCGGAGATATGGGCCGGGCGCCGGGCTAGCGCAGCAAGAGATACCAGGCCAGCACACCGCCCAACATCAGCAGATCAAACAGCACCATCAGCAGCATCCACTTTTTGATGGCAAAACCGCTCGTCGGCCTAGGTTCATCCCACTGCGGCGCCTGCGGGATGGGCTGATCCGAGCGGAACCAGGCTTCCTGCGCCGGCTGCTCGCGGCCAAACTCGCCGGGGCCGGAGAAGCCGCCGGGATGCTTGGGCGCGTCACCACCGAAGGTGCTCAGTATCTGGGCGGCCATCCGCTGCGCCTCATCGGGGCTGAGATTCTGAGCGCTGGTGCTGCGGCCATCAACATTTAGCGTCTGCACATTCAGCCCGGCGACGCCCTCGAACATGTCGGGGACACCGTTACGGTTGGCGTCGGCGAAAAGCTGCTGGTAGGTCGCCCGCACCTCCGGCGGCATCGCCTCAACGCTGTCGTAGGCCTGTCCGTTGACAAAAATCTGCGGCATATCGTTCGTCTCCTGATCTTAGCGGCTGGTGTAGCGCTTCTCGTACTCGCCAGTGGTGCACAGGCTGTGCAGGTCGGGGTTGCGGTCGAGCCAGACAAAGCCATCGAGATGATCCATCTCGTGCTGGATGATCCGGGCCAGCGATCCACTGGCCTCAATGCGCTGCTCCACGCCCTGGGATGTCCAGCCCACCACCACCACCGACAGCGGCCGCTGGACCAGCCCCCACATGCCGGGGAAGCTAAAGCACGACTCGTAGCGCTCGTCCTCGTCGCGGCTCCAGCGCTCGAAGCGCGGGTTGACCAGCTCCAGGGTGGTATCGGCGGTGTCGATGTAGATCAAGCGCTTCAGCACCCCGATCTGCGGGGCGGAGATCGCCCGGCCATAGCCGGTCTGCGCCCGATAGGCGTGGAGCGTATCGCGCATATTGGCCAGGACACGGGCAACCTCAGGGCTGGTAGGGTCGCTGAAGGGCGTTGATGGCTGGCGGAGCAAAGGATTGCCAAGTTCGGTCAAGGGGACGATCGACATAGCACACTCCCTGGTGGTCAGGGGAGCGGCGGCACGGGCTGAGGCTGTTGCTGCGCCGCCGCTGTCCCTAAAATGCTTTCAACTTCGTAAACATCCATCCTTGAACAAACAACAGTAGACCGACAAAGACCATCATCAGCGGGTAGGCGATGTTGATGATATCGGCGATGATGACGGCGATGGCCCACAGAATAAAGGCAGCCCCAACCACCATGCTCATCTGGCTAAAGACTCGGCGAACGCTTTTAACGCGCCCATCCTGACGACTGCCCAGCAGCGTGATGGACACAAACACCCACAAAACTCCGCCGCACATAAACAGCGCCGGCAGGGATAAGATTAAAAACCTCATATTATGGCAACTCATTCAGGGCATTTTGCAATGCCCACTGATCATCCAGGCTTACGTTGGTGAGACCCTGTTCCAACGTCTCGCGGGCGCCATCACTATCACCCAGCTGCTCTTCGGCGCTGGCCTTGCCCAGGTAGGCCTCGCGCAAGGTGGTGTTGTACTGCAGAGCCAGGCTGTAGTTGGGCAGCGAGTCGCTGTAGTTGCCCTGGGCCGCCTGGGCGTTGGCCTTGCCCAGGTAGGCGGTGGCAATCTCAGGGTTGAGCGCCAGGGCCTGATCGTAGTTTTCAATCGCCTCGACATAGAAATTCTGCATATATAGCACATCGCCGATCCCGGCGTAGGCCTCGGCGTAGGCCGGGTCCCGCCCAAGCGCCCGGCGATAGGTATCCTCGGCCCGCGGATAGTCGGCTAGGCTATAGAGATAGATATTCCCTAGATCGATATAGGCGCTCAGATAGCTGGGCGCCTCGACCAGGGCGGCCTCGTAGTTGTCAACGGCGGTCTGGTAATCCTGCGCCGAGTCGCCCTGGCCCAGCGTGCCAAGCCACCAGTGGGCCAGCCCACGCCCGACCAGCGCGTTGGGATCCTTGGGGTTGCGCTGCAGGGCCTGGTCAAACAGCAGAATCGCCGGCTCGTACTCTTTCTGGTAGATCGCGGTCCAGCCTTTGCCGGTGTAGGCGGCGCCATACTCGCTATCCAGCGAGATCGCGGCGTCGAAGGCGTCGTTGGCTTGAGCGAACTTGTCGGCTGCCGAGCCATCGCCCTTGAAATCGGCCACATAGCCCTGCTGGGCATAGAAATAGCCCAGATTGTTCTGTAGCACCGGCAGCTGATCCTGCAGCCCAATCGCCTGATTGAACTGATCGATCCCGTCATCGACCAGCTCGCCGCCAGCGGTGTTATCGCGCTGGGTTTTGAACTGATAGAGCTGCCACTGGGCGTAGCCTTTAGCATTGTAGGCCAGCGCCTGGTTGAGCCGCGACGTCTCGCCCTTCGCAAGCTCGATCGAGCGCTCAGCATCGGCGAGGGCCTCGTTGAGCATATCCTCGTCTTTTTGCTCCAGGCCAATATCGGCTCGCGCCGTAGCCCGCGCCAGATAGGCCAGCGCACTGTTCTGATCCAGACGCACCGCCTCGTCGGCCTCGGCCAGCGCCTCGTTGTACTTGCGCTGGTCGGAGTAGACCTGGCTGAGCCAGACGTGGCCCTCCGCCGCATTTGGCTTGAGGTTGATGGCCTGGCGAATAATCGGATCGGCATCGTCTGGCCGTCCGCGCATCAGGTAGGCCACCGCCAGCCGCTGACGGGCCTGGAAGTTATTGGCATCTTTATCGACAGCCGCACGATAGGCCGTCACCGCATCCGCCAGCCCGCCCTTGCGCTCAAACGCCTGATCGCCACGCTCAATCTCGGCTTTGATGTTGGGAGCACCAGCAAATACAAAGTAGCCGCCAATCCCCAGGCCAATTAAAACCAGCAGCAGCAGCCCAATCCATAGACCTTTGCCTTTGCTGGCCGGCCGCACCTGCGGCGGATAGCTCGGCCCTTGCGGCGGATAGCTCGGCC
>JACCRK010000260.1 GCA_013813565.1 Herpetosiphonaceae bacterium | reverse complement strand
GGTGCTGACCGCCAACCTGGATGCGCCGCCGCCGCCGGAACCCGAGCTACCAGTGGCGGCCCTGCCCACGCCCAGCCCAACTCCCGGCGCAACCCCCAGCCCGGCCGGGCCCGCCGACCAGCTGTATGCGCTGGTCGATGATTACTCCACCGAGCCATTCACGACCCATCTGCTCGGCCGCGCCGCCGACAGCAGCGAGGTTCGTCTGCGCCTCAAGGATGTCGTCGCGGCCACCCTGACCCCCGACGGGCAGCGCCTGTACGCGCTGTACCGCGATGGCGTTAGTGCGATTGATACCAGCTCAGGCGATCAGCTGTGGCACGTCAGCATTCCCGATATGAATCTGTCCAATCCCCTGTATCAGTCGCGCAGCTCGCTGGCGCTCTCGCAGTCGGGCGGAACCCTGGCGGTCTATCGCCAGAACCTCGATGCGGACGCTGGCCCGGTGGGCGCCTGGATCGACCGAATCGATACGTTTTCCGGGCGCTGGCTGCGCCGCTCGCGAATTGAGCTTGGCTCCGATGTGGCCTGGTTTGGCCGGCTGCTCAGCGCCGCCGACACTGCCACGTTCTATCTAGCCTCGCCCTACAAGCTGCAGGCGATCGATGTGGACAGCCACGCGGTAACCACCCTGCTCGAGTCGCCGACCGGCCGGCTGGCCGCCGACATGAATCCGGCCGGGACCCGGCTGCTGGTCGCCGTCGATGGCCGCGAGCTGATCGAGTACGATGCCCTGAACAGCCAGGAGCTGCGCCGCAGCAGCCTGGGGCCGGCCGATCTGCGCCCGGCAAACCAAACTCTGCGGCTGCTGATCAGCCCCGATGACACCCAGATCGCTCTAATGGCCCACCAGCAGGGCCAGCCAGCGATCCATGGCGGTCAGCGCATGCTTGAGTACAGCGGAGACAAGCTGGTCATCATCGACCGCGCCACCGGGGCGCTGCGCCAGCAGACCGGCAGCGAGTCGGAGTGGTGGCAGGCGCTGGCCTGGAGCAGCGACAGTGGCAGCCTGTATCTGATGAACTCTGATCGGATCAAACGCTGGGATCTCAGCCAGGATCGCTTTGATATACAGCCTAGCGGCGAGCGTTGGCCATTGACTCACATGCTGGTCGGCCCCTATGTGGCCCCCGCCGCGCCTAGCAGCCCGCCTCTGCCGGCGCATGTCCCGGCCACGCCCGCGCCAACGGCGTCCCCAGCCCCACTGGTCGAGGCTGAGGCGGCGCCGTTTGCCTGGGTGTTCCACGGACTGTTCGGCGACCAGAAGGTGGTCGAGTACGCCACCGACGGCTCCGCCACCACCATCGCCGAGCGGGTGATCACGGCCATCCCCCGGCTCGGCCAGCCGCCGCTGCTCTTAACGATGCCCAAAATCGGCAGCTGGGCGGTGTTTGACCCAGTCAGCGCCACAACGACGCCGCTGAGCATGACGGTGCCATATGACAGCACACCCTCAACCACGGGCTTCATCCTTTCGCCCGACGGCACGCAGCTGGCCATGATCACCGAGCGCGACCCGATCCCCGCTGACGCGCTGACCGATTTGCGCCAGCTGGCGGTCGTCGATCTGCGCAGCGGCCAGGTGCGGGCGCTGGCGGGTTTTGAGCGGAGCAGCCTGAGCGAGCACAGGCTGGCCGCCTGGGGCGCCGAGGGCATCTATGTCTACACTATCAAGGGCGATAATCAGATCGTTGCACTGCAGCGCGTCGATCCGGCCGAGCCGGGCACACCAGCTACAGTGATGGAGTTCCCCGATGGCGCCAATGCCGTGATCAACGCTAGCGCCGATCTGCTGCTGTACGAGCCGTATCCCGCCGACCTGGAGCAGAGCGAGCTGCGCCTGCGGGATCTGCGCAGCGGCAGCGAGAGCATTATCTACACCGGCACGTTTATCGACCGCAGCCAGATGCTGATCGCCCCCGATGGCTCCGCTGTGGTCTACAGCCGCCCGCTGGACGAGTATCAGGCCGAGGTTCTGCGCTACGATGTGGCGGCGGGCACCACCAGACGGCTGACAACTGTGGCCTCGTATCAGACCAGCCGGCTGCGCTGGGACGCCGACGGGCAGCAGTTGATCGTGCGCAGCGCTTCCAGCTACGACTACACCAGCACGCTCCAGGAAATGCTGTTTAGCCCGGATGGCACGCTGGCGCACCAGTGGCAGGTGCCCAGGAATATGCTGGATTGGGCATCGGCTCCCGTCACCAGCGCCGACGGACAGCGCAGCGTCGATGTCGCCTACGCCAGCGGGGACTCCCGCCTGAACCTGCACGCGATTGGCGGCGAGCTTGCGACCGCCCCACGGCTGCGGGTGTCGATCCCGCTCGAAACATATATGCGGCAGTGGGATAGCCCTTCGCCGCTGGTGTATGTGCCGTAGGGCTGGCAGCTAGTGATCAGCAAATAGCAGCGGCGCACCATCTCGCTGAGATGATGCGCCGCTGTAGAATAAACCATTGGAGTGGGCTCCCGATCCCCGATCCCCGCATCGCTACACGTTGAACAAGAAGTGGGCGATATCGCCGTCCTTGACGATGTAGGTCTTGCCCTCCAGCCGCACGGTGCCGAGCTTTTTGGCCGCCGCCATATCGCCAGCGGCCATCAGGTCGTCGAAGGCCACGATCTCGGCGCGAATAAAGCCCCGCTGAATGTCGGAGTGGATGGCCCCGGCGGCCTCGGCGGCGGGGGTGCCCTTGCGAATGGTCCAGGCACGCACCTCGTCGTCGCCGGCGGTCAGGAAGCTCATCAGGCCCAGCATCGCGTAGGAGGCCTTGATGACCAGGTCGCGGGCCGGCTCGCTGATGCCGAGGTCGTCCATAAACGCCTTGCCATCCTCGTCATCAAGCTGGGCCAGCTCGGCCTCGACCTGGCCGGCCAGCGCGACGACCGCCGTGTTGGGGCTGTTGTAGTCAATCGCGGGCGGGCTCTGCAGCTGGCTCTCGCCAATATTGACCACGATCAGCATCGGCTTGGCGCTGAGAAACTGAAATCCACGCAGCGCCCGCGCCTCATCCTCGTTGAGTGGATCCTGGGCGCGGATCGGCTGCTCGGCCTCCAGGCCGGCGTACAGGCGCTCCAGGGCGACCAGCTCCAGCTGGCGAATCTCGCGGTCCTTGGGCTGCATCTTGCCGATCTCACCCTTGAGCCGCGTGACCCGGCGCTCGATAATCGCCATATCCGAAAACATCAGCTCCAGATCGACCGAGGCCAGGTCGCGGGCGGCATCGACGCTGCCCTGCTCGTGGGAGACATTATCGTCCTCAAAGGCGCGGACGACGTGGAGCAGCGCATCGACCTGGCTGATATAGTTGAGGAACTGCGGGCTGAGGCCGCCGCTGCTGCTGGCGCCGCTGTTCATCCCGGCGACATCGATGTACTGCACATCGGTGGGGGTGAATTTTTTGGGCTTGTAGAGCTTGG
Organism: Herpetosiphonaceae bacterium; assembly: GCA_013813565.1. Classification (GTDB taxonomy): domain Bacteria; phylum Chloroflexota; class Chloroflexia; order Chloroflexales; family Herpetosiphonaceae; genus JACCRK01. The sequence continues at coordinate 11,353 of JACCRK010000260.1, read as the reverse complement.
CCAGCGCATCCAGCCGCTCGTCGGGCACCTTCACCATCGCCATATTTGGCTCGATCTGGCCGGACGAGTAGGCGGCGGTCTCGATAGTGCCACGGGTCAACGCGTTAAAAACCGTCGTTTTGCCACTGTTTGGCAGGCCAATAATCCCAATTTTCATAAAATTCCCAGTATCCTTAATTGTTGATAGAGGTCGGATTAAACGCCAAAAATCCCACCAGCCCCGGCCACTGTCTAGGGCGTTGGCGTGATCGCCGGCGTGGTGGTTCCCGCCTGTCCTGAGCCATTGATCTTGCGGGGCGCGGGTGGGGCCGGGATGACCGTGCTAAAAACCTGGCTGCCGTTGGCGATATACAGCTGGCGGCCCTGCGGCCCTGGCGGCGTCACCGCCAGATCGGTGAGCTTATCCAGCTTGATCGGGCTGGTGGCGGGGACGCGCAGCTGCTGCACCATCTGGCCATCCTGGTCGAGCTCGACGATGCGCTGGTTGATCGTATCCATAATAAAAAAGTGGGTCTCGGTGCCGACATCGGGCCGCACATTCGAGAGCGCCATCTTGCTGGCGGTCAGCGGCGGATTGAGCTCCGGCACCGGGATCGTGCGTTCGTAGACCCCGGCGTCAAACACCACGATCGCGCCATCGGAGCGCAGCAGATAGATCTTGCCGTCGATCGCCATATCGACGGCCGACTTCAGCTCGACATCAAGCGGCACATCGGTGATCCACTCGGTTGGCAGGCTGGTGTACTCGCCCGAGGCATACTTTAGAATCTGCCCGGTCGAATCCTGCCCGCGAATCCAGATATACAGATTGCCGCCAAAGGTTTCGATATCGGGAAACGGCTGGGCGGGCCACAGCTCGCTGCCATCGAGGCGGGGCGTGAACCAGGCGCCATCGGGCTGGCTGAGAAAGGCCGTTGAGGCCTCATCATCGTCGATCGCCGCCAGGGCGCCCTCGCGCCAGACCATCGAGCGAATGCGTGCGGCGATGGTTGGCGGCACCTCCGCACCCTCGGCGAGCACCACAGTTGGCGGGCTTTTGCTGCCAGCCTGCTGCTGATAAAGCGTGCCGCTCTCATTGGCCAGAAAATACAGGTCGGTTGTCGCATCGTTTGGCACCGCCAGCAGCCGGCCAATCAAGTCATTGGTATTGGTGGTTGGCAAGCTTGCCGCCAGCTCCAGATTCTTCAGCAGCGACGTGCGCTCGATACTGGCGCGCAAGTCATCGGCTTTGGTGCGCAGATTTTTGTAGTTGGCCTCACGGGTTGGATCGTCCAGCAGACCCGTATCTTCGCCCATTGAGATGAGCAGCGTCTCCAGCGTGGTCAGCTTGGCCAGCGCCTCAGCGTCGGTTGGGGCCTGATTGGCGCTGGCAAGCTGCTGATTGGCCTCGTTGAACGCATTCTGATAGCTGGTCTCGTTATTTTCCAACATGCGGTTTTGCAGCACGAAGTAGCCAACCACACCTAGCAAAATCAGGGCGAAAATAGCGGTGTAGGGCAGATTGCGCTGCTTGGTCCGGCGATAGGACAGACCGCGCGACGACTGCTCAAAGCGTGGCAGGGGCGCGGCGCTTGGGCGCTTGCTGCGGCCAAGATTGGCAAAAAACGTGACGATCGCCGCCATAAGATAGCGAAACGGAGCGGTGATCCGCTGGCCAGCAGTTGCCGGCGGGATAGGATCGCGCTGCGGAATGGCGGCAAAATCCACCGGCAGCGGCTCGTGATCGCCCAGATCGATGGCCGACCGACTGGCGATAGCGCTCATGATTGGAACTGCGCTGCCCTCACCAAGAAATGCACTTGGTGGCCAGACCTCGGTATCGGCGGTGACTCGTGGGCGGACGCGCGAACGACCGCGCAGCCAGTTCATATCCCGTGGGTCAATATCTTCCAGCACGGAGGGCAACACCGGCGCCTCGGTGATCGCCGAGGTTGGATGGATATCATCGCTGGGCTGCAGGCCATGAATGCTGCCAGCGGCCTCGATCGACTCATCGTGCTCATGGGCGGCCGGCCGCCGGAGCAGCAGTGCGGCATTGCCGGTTACATCGCTCAGCCAGTCGCCAACCGCGTTGGCCGCCGCCTTGCCGCGCTCGCTGATGCCCTCGGCGCTTAGCGGTGCGCTTTGCGCCGCAGCGGTGACAATCGGCAGCAGCTCGATCACGGCAACGTGGGCCTCGGTCAGCGTGTTGCGGCGGGCGATATTGTACAGCTCCTCAAGCGCTGAGGGCGCATCTTCCAGGCAGAACAGCCGCTCGGCCTCGGCGCGACCAAGCACGCGCGCCAGACGGCTGGAGCACAGAATCACCTCGTCGCCCGGCTCAAGCACATTGCGATACAGCTCGGGCTCGCTAAACAGGCTGGTGCCAAGCGCATTTGGCAGCAGCATCGACGGCGACGCCGATCCGGCCTGCCAGGAGGGATAGGTCGGCAGCGCACGCAGCTGGCCCTTGTGGGCGATATAGGCCTGGGTTGGCTGGACCTGAGCGATGTAGAGATCGTTGTCGCGCAGCACCGCGCAGGTCAGGCTGACCGCCGTCTTCTGATGGTGGGCGGCTTTGTAGTTGTGCTCATACAGCATCGTGTTGGCCGACTTGAGCGCGTGGCGCAGGCTGGACGTGATGCTGAACGAGCTATCTTTATAGTAGGTTGCAGTAATCGTTTTGGCGACCAGATCGCAGGCTTCTTTACCCCGCGAGGTCTCGTTGACCGCCTCGGTGAGGACAAACAGCTGGCCTTTGCGCGCCTCGGGCGCAAACAAATTCCCCGGCACAGCGCTGCTGATGCGGTCACTGATATCCTGGCGAATGCCACTGACAATTCCAAATTGTAAGGTTTGCAGTTTGTAACGCGTCATGTATACAGTCAAAAAACAAAAATCAGAAGGCCAGCCATGCTTCGTTTCACCAGGCGATCGTCTGGAGCCGATCGACCCAGGCCTGGCTGGTCAGATCGAAATGTAACGGCGTGATCGAAACGTGACCAGCGGCCACAGTCCCCAGATCGGTCCCATCCTCAAGGTGTCCATCAGGTGCGGCGCCGCCGACCCAGTAGTACGGTCGCCCGCGGGGGTCGTGGCGAACCACCAGCTCATTGCGGTAAATCCGCTGCCCGAGCCGGGTCACGTGCGCCGACTGAACAGTTTCGCTCCCGCCTTCAGGGACATTGATGTTGAGCAGCACAGCGGCGGGCAGCTTGTGTTCAACCGCTGCGGCCGCAACGCGGGTGGCCCAGCCGGCGGCGGCGGTAAAGTCGGCGTCTGGCTTATAGCCGCCAACCAATGATACCGCAATTGAAGGAATACCTACAATCAGGCCCTCCATCGCCGCCGCCACCGTGCCCGAATAGAGCACATCGTGGCCCAGATTTGGCCCCAGGTTAATCCCCGAGACCACGACATCGGGACGGCGATCGAGCAAGCCCATGACGGCCAACGCCACACAGTCGGCCGGAGTGCCATCGCAGGCCAGCGCCGGGCGTCCATCGGCCAGCGTGGTGGGGGTGGCGCGGAGCGGCGCATAGAGGGTGCGGCTGTGGCTGCCAGCGCTCCAGTTGCGCTCCGGGGCAACCACGACAACATCGCCCAGTGTCGCGAGCTGTTGGCACAACGCCAGCAGACCAGGGCTTTGCACACCATCATCATTGGTGACCAGGATGTACATCAAGACTCCTTCATTGGCGCGCATTATACGCGGAAATAGGCCCGGCTGCCAAACGTCGTCCCGCAAAACAAACACAGCGCCCATCCTGGTGATGGGCGCTGTGGCCAACTGCGGCTTAAGGGCTCGGCAGGATCGGCGGCGGCGGCGGCACGGCGGTTGGCTGCTCGGGCGGCGGCGGCACGGCGGTTGGCTGCGGCGCTGGCACGGCGGTTGGCTGCGGCGGCGGCGGCGCGGTATCGGGTCCGCGAACCCCCAGAATAATCGTGGTCGAGCTATCGATCACCGCACCGGGCCCAGGCAGGCTGCTCACCACCGCAAAGGCGGGATATTGATCGAACACCGGGCCAAGGCGGTCGCGACCCTGATAATCAACCACGATCTTCTCTGGACGAATACCCAGGCTATACAGCAGCTGCCTGGCCTGATTCTCGCCCAGGCCCTGGAGCTTGGGCATGCCAAGCTGGCCGGGCTGGAGCGGCGCCTGCGTCGGTGGCGCCTGCGGATCCAGGGTTGGCGTAGGCAGGGCCGTTGGCGTGGACACAATGATCGAGTCGCACGAGGGCAGCGCATTGATATCGATCGACGAGACGGCGATATCGCTCTCGCTGCTGGCGCTGCTAAAGTCTTGCCACTTGGTCAGGTCAATCTTTTCATCTTCGTTGCTCTCCGGCAGCTTCCAGACATACAGCGTTACCAGCGATCCCTCGGGATAGGTGGCGCCAGCAACTGGCCGACAGTAGACATTGGTGGCCTCAGCATCGGGATCATCTCCGCGCCTGGCCGACATGCGGACCACGCTGATCTTTTCATACAGATCACAGTTGCCGCCGGTTGTCATGCCCTTGACAAAAAGTTCTTCGGAGCGGCCACCAAACGGGCCGGGGATCTCGCAGATCGATTCGCTAAACACGCCGGGATACGATCTGGCAAAGGACTGCGGCATGGTTTCAATCCCGCCATATGGCTCCGCCAGCATGGTCATCATGCGGTCGCTGGCAAAGACTTGCTCCATCACCCGATTCCAGATCGTGCCGCCGCCGGTGGTGCTTTCAACATTGCCAGTCGACTCGTTGTTGTTGTTGCCGGTCCACACGGTCACCGTCAGGAACGGGGTAAATCCCGAAGCCCAGGCATCGCGGTACTCGTTAGTCGTACCGGTCTTGACCGCCGCCGGCAGCGAGAGCTTCAGCACGCTGTTGGAGCCGAAGATCGGCTTGCGGGCCTCGTTATCGCTGATCATATTGGTAATGATGTAGGCTAGCCGGCCATCAACACACTGCGTCCCATTCGGCACCCGTGCGCCAAGCTCGTAGTCCTCCACGGCCGGCACGATACATTTGCTGACATCGACCGGGTCGGGGTTTGGTGCCAGCGAGGTCGGGGTGAACTCTTCGAGAATGTTGCCCTCGGAGTCGGCAATCTTCAGAATTGGCGTTGGCGCAAAGTAGCGGCCACCGCTGGCGATCGTATTGTTGGCGGTGGCAAGATCCAGCGGTGTCACCTCGCCGCCGCCCAGGGTCAGCGCCAGGCCATAGTAGTTGGGGCTGTTGGCCAGGCTGGTCGGGGCAACCCCGAGGCGATGCAGCAGATCAAGGGTTGGCACAATCCCGGCGATTTTCAAGGCTTTGACGGCTGGAATATTCAGCGAGTTGGCCACAGCGGTGCGTGGGCGCAGCGGGCCGTGGGCCTTGCGATCGTAGTTCTCTGGCTCGTATTTCACACCGCGCGGGTTGAAAATCGTCGGCACATCCCAGATCACGGTGGCCGGTGTCAGGCCGCTGGCACCGTTGGTCGCCAGATACTGCTCCATGCCGGCGAGATAGGTGAAGGGCTTCAGCGCCGACCCAGGCTGGCGCTGGCGGGTCGTCACGTTATCTTTGCCGTTGAGCACGTTGCCCTCTTCGCCGGGCGTGGTGGTTTCTTTGGTCAGATTGTAGCCAATCGAGCCAACCATGCCCAGAATCTGGCCGGTGTTGGGCTGCATCAGCACCACGGCGGCGTTGTGGATATTACGATCGGTCGCCTCCAGCTCCAGAATGCGCGAGTAGGCGACAGTCTGGGCCATCTCCTGCATGCCGAGATCGAGGGTCGTGGTAATTTCCAGGCCGCCGTTGGCGACCACCTCGGAGCCATATTTACGCTCCAGATACTCCTGAACATAGAACACAAAGTGCGGCGCCAGCAAGCTCACATTCTGGCTTTTAAACTGCAGATCCTCGGCGACCACCGCACGCGCCTGGCGCTCGGTCAGGTCGCCGACCTTGACCATCTGGCGCAGCACATCGACCTGGCGAAACTTGGTCGGGGCGATTTTATCGACGTTGGCGACTTCGTCATAGTTATAGGCCGGGTCGACCCAAAGGTCCTTAGGCAGGCGCATGCCGGGCAGCACCCGGTTGTCATCGACATATTGCAGCGGGTTGTACAGCGTTGGAATCTGCGGCAGACCGGCCAGCAAGGTTGACTGCGCCAGATTAAGCTCGCTGGCATCGACCCCAAAGTAGCTTTGCGCGGCCGCCTGAATACCATAGGCCAGGTTGCCATACGGGATCTCATTCAGATACAGCTCAAGGATCTCGTCTTTGCTGAACTCCTGGCTCAGCTCCTGGGCCAGAACGATCTCTTTGAGCTTGCGGTTGTAGATATTTTCGCTTTCCCGCTCATCTTTGGTGAAAATAATGTTGCGCACCACCTGCTGGGTGATGGTCGAGGCGCCACCAACGCCGACGTCCTGCTTGGTGATATTCGCCCAGGTCGCCCGGACAATACTGAAGTAGTTCACGCCGGAGTTTTCGTAAAACGAGGCATCTTCAACCGCAATGCTGGCCTTGATCAGATCCGGCGCAACGTCGGCCAGCTTGATCGGGGTGCGGCGGCCGGCGCCAACAAACTCATACAGCAGCGTGCCGTTGCGGTCGTAGATGTGCGAGGCCTGAAAGGCTTTGTAGGTATTGACCTGCGCCAGGCGGGGCTGGAGCTTGGATGAAATATCGTTGTAGGCGATGGCTACGCCCAGCCCGCTGAGCATGGCCAGCAGCAGCAGCATACCCACAGCTGAGGCCAGAATCAGCGCCAGGCGGCGCCCAACCTTATTTTTGGGCGGTGTGCTGCCAAGCTGCGATGGCAGCATGCGGGCGTGGCGACGACGCACTCCGGCGGAGGCCAGGCGTCGGCGACGGGTTGATTGTCTGCTCATATCAATGAACCTTGTGTTATAGGTTAGCCGCCGAGGGGCGGTATGTCATGAAAACAAGCGGCTCCTGGCCGCCCGTTTGTCATTCTACCATGCTCTATCAGCAGTTTTTACGCCAGCGCAGCTTTTTCAGGCCCGTATCAGCTAGGCTTCAGGCAGTGAGGTCAGGCGGGCCATTGTGTATACGTCAGCCAGGCCGCCGCTGCGATAGGCATACTGGCGCAGGGTGCCCTCGACCGTGAAGTTGAAGCGTTTGTAGAGGGCAATCGCCGGATTGTTGTCGGTGAACACCACCAGCTCCAGCCGCCGCAGCCCCAGCCAGTGCTCGGCCAGGTCCACAATCGCGGTCAGCAGCGCGGCGCCAACGCCCCGGCCCTGATAGTCATCGCGGACCGCCATCTCGATGGTGCCGGAGTGGCGGCGCCGGCCTTCGCCGATCTCCATGCTAACCGCTCCGACCACCATGCCCTCGACCGCAGCAACCAGGCGCGGCATCTCGCTGTCCGACCCCTCAGCGCGCCGCCGCCAGAGATCCTGCGGGGGATGCGGCAGATACAGCGAGCCGGCGACGACGTTGGGGCCGCTGTAGAGGATGGTCAGGTCAATGTAGTCGTCTGGCTCAAGCGCGCGCACAGCAATATCTAGTTTTTTCGACATATAGTTAATCCTTATAATGCAGCTTGCAAGATGTACCATTGTAGCGCAAAACGCCAGCGGGTGAACGGCGGAGTACAGTGCCGCAGCTGATTCTCTGGCTGGTTGTCGAAATATTCATCAGCGCGTATGATTTCGGTCAACGATGGTTTAACGTGATGGAGTAAGAATATCTATGTCAATGAAGACGATTGATCCGCTGAGCTGGGCGACGATCCAGCCAGTTGTTGACGCGCTGCTGGCCGCCGATCTCACCGGTGAACAGCTGGCCGGCTGGCTGCGCCAGTGGAGCGACCTTGAGGCCCAGCTCAACGAGTTCAGCTTTCGCGCCTACCGCGCCATGACCGAGGACACCACCGACGCCGAGGCCGAAAAGCGCTTTCTGTATGTGGTCGAGGAGCTCGACCCCAAGAGCCGGGTGGCGAGCCAGAGCCTGAAGGAAAAGCTGCTCGCCGCCGACACCAGCCAGCTCCCGCCAACCGCCAGCCAGATGCTGCAGCGCTTTCGGGCCGAGGCCGAGCTGTTCCGCGAGGTCAATATCCCGCTGTTCACCGAGCTGGATCGGCTGGGCAACGAGTTCAACAAGATTATGGGCGCCATGACCGTTGAGCTCGAGGGCGAGACCCAGACCATGCAGCAGATCCAGAAGCTGTGGAGCAGCCCCGACCGTGACGTTCGCTCACGGGCCTGGCGCGCCTCGCTGGATCGCTTTCTCCAGGACCGCACGGCGCTCAACGCGCTGTTTCTCAAGATGCTCCCACTGCGCCGCCAGATCGCCCGCAACGCTGGCAAGGACAGCTTCGTCGAGTATGTCTGGCAGCAGTATGGCCGCTTCGACTACTCGCCCGCCGACTGTCGCACCTTCCACGCCGCCATCGAGCAGGAGGTAGTGCCGCTGGTGCGCAAGTGGCGCGCCCGCCACCAGGAGCAGCTTGGGATCGCCTCGCTACGGCCGTGGGACCTTGATGTTGACCCGCAGAGCCGCCCAGCGCTGGCGCCGTTCAGCGACGCCGCTGAGCTTGAGGCAGGCGGCCAGCGCATGTTCGACCAAGTTGACCCGGTGCTGGGCGAGCGCTACACCCAGATGCGCGACGGCTATCTCGATCTGGGGTCGCGCCAGGGCAAGGCGCCCGGCGGCTACTGCGGCGGGATGTTTGTCGCCAAGGTGCCCTACATCTTTATGAACGCCGTTGGCACCCACGACGATGTCCAGACCTTGCTCCACGAGGGCGGCCATGCGTTTCACTTTATGGAGTCGGCGGCCCACAACGACCTGATCTGGAACTACGATGGGCCGATGGAGTTTTGCGAGGTCGCCTCGATGGCGATGGAGCTGCTGGCCGCGCCCTACCTCGATCAGGCCAGCGGCGGCTTCTACAGCTCTGCCGATGCCCGCCGTGCCCGCGCCGAACACCTGCTGAAAACCCTGACCTTCCTGCCGTATATGGCCGTCGTCGACGCCTTCCAGCACTGGGTCTACAGCGAGGCCAGCGACGATGTCAGCGCCGCCGACCTGGACGCCAAGTGGGGCGAGCTGTGGGATCGCTTTATGGTTGGGGAGGACTGGAGCGGCCTGGGGGCCGAAAAGCTGACTGGCTGGCACCGCAAGATGCATATTTTCACCACGCCGCTGTACTACATCGAGTACGGGCTGGCTGAGCTTGGCGCGCTGCAGGTCTGGCGCAATGCGCTGCAGGACCAGGCCGGCGCGGTCGCGCAGTATCGCAGCGCCCTGGCCCTTGGCAACACCCGCTCGCTCTCGCAGCTTTTTGCCGCCGCCGGAGCGACCTTCGGGTTTGACCGCGCCACCGTCGGCGAGCTGGCCCGGCTGGTTGACGCCCACCTGGAGCAGCTGGAGGCGTAGCACACCACAGACAGGCGAGAATCCACGGCTGGATCGAGTGGCTAAACTCGATCCAGCTTTTTTTGAACTAAATTCCACCTTTGGCGGTGTAAGATCAAGAACACTTTCCCACGCTGGATCGCTGCGTCCGCCTGTTCATACAATTCCCTTGTGATCGCCCACGCGATCTGCACCAAAGGAACCTGCTATGCTTCGCCTGATTCTCCGCAAGTTGTTTTTATTGATCCTGCTGGTGCCACTGCTCCACGCGTCTGGCTTTTTCTATGCCCTGCGCTACCAGCCAGTTCATATTATTTATCAAGGCAACCTGCCATCAGGGTTTACGCTTGATAATCCGGGGCCGGACTTTAGTTCGACCTACGGTGAGTATCTGCAAAACCTGCGCCAGGGCGACTGGGGCAAAACCGAGCGCACCCCGCTGACCAGCTATGTGCCGCGATTCATCAACCGCAGCCTGATTCTGACCGGGTTTGCGTTGCTGACGACCTTGGGGCTGGGGCCGCTGCTGGCGCTGCTGGCGATCTCCCGCCGGACCGGGCGGGTCTCCTCGGCGGCGCTGACGGTGTTCACCCTTGGCACCGCCCTGCCGGGGTTCTTTCTGGGCACCTTGCTGATCGTCGTGATTCTGCTGGCGACGCGCTGGGGCTGGTTCGCGAAGCTGCCGCTGCCGGTGCAGGGCTATGGCTTCGATAAGCACCTGATCCTGCCGGTGCTGGTGCTGGCGGCGCGGCCGGTGCTGTATGTGGCCTATGTCACCGCCGGGCTGCTGGAGCATGAGTTTCAGCAGGACTATATCCGGGTGGCCAAGGGCAAAGGCCTGCGCTGGCGGCAGCTGCTCTGGCGCCACGCCCTGCCCAACGTGGCGGCGGCGATGATCACCACCCTCGGCCGCTCGCTCCAGCTGGTGATCGGCGGGCTGGTGCTGGTGGAAACGCTGTTCGACTGGCGCGGTATCGGCTGGCTGATGATGACCGTGGTGGCTGGCCGGGCCGATGCGCCAAACTATTTCAACGCTCCGCTGCTGGCGATGCTGCTGGCGATCTTCGCCACCCTGCTGATCATCACCGATCTGCTGACCACGCTCTGGGCGTATCTGGCCGATCCCCGGCTGCGGCAGAGCGCTGCGGCCGGACGTTCCTGAGGATGAAGACATGAAATCAACCTCCCGCAATCTGCCGCTGCGGATTGGCCTTGGGCTAAGCCTGCTGCTGCTGGCGCTGGCGGTGTTTGGCCCTAGCCTGGCCGCCCACGACCCGCTCCAGATCTATAAAAACCTACGGATCAACGACAGAACCTACGGCGGGCCGCCGCTGCGGGCCGTGCCCCCGTTCGAGACGGCTCAGTTTCCGCTGGGCGTCGACTATATCAGCCGCGACGTGCTCAGCCGCCTGCTGTGGGCGGTGCGGCCAACCCTAATCTTGTGCGGCGTGGTCGTGGCAGCCCGGCTGGCGGTCGGCCTGCTGATCGGCATGCTGGCGGGCTGGTTTGGCCGCCGGGTGGGCTGGCTGATCGATGTCCTGAGCGTGCTGAGCGGCGCCGTGCCGCTGCTGCTGGTCTCGATCGGCATTCTAATTGCCCTGGACAGCCGCAACTCCCTGCCGATCTTCACGCTGGCACTCGCGCTGACCGGTTGGCTTAACGTCGCTACAATCGTGCAGTCGCGCATCCAGACGGTGCTGCATGCGCCCTACATCGAGAGCGCCCAGGCGATTGGCCAGCGCCCGCACGGCATCTTCTGGCGCCACGTGATGCCGCAGGTCTGGCCGGCGCTGCCGATGGTAATCGCCGCCGAGCTCAGCGCCACCACCCTGCTGATCGCCGAGCTGGGCTATTTGGGGTTCTACATCGGCGGCGGCTACACCTACACCGATTCTACCCGCGACGGGCCAACCCCCGACATTGTCAAGGAGGCCGCCGGCCAGCCCGAGCTCGGCCAGATGCTCTCCGACTTCTTCGGCCAGTACAACCGCACGCCCTGGGT
>JACCRK010000242.1 GCA_013813565.1 Herpetosiphonaceae bacterium | reverse complement strand
AGACGGTGCTGCTGATTATCGTCCCGGCGCTGGTTATTCAGGCGATTCTCGGCGACTCGGTGGTGCGCCTGATGTTTGAGCGCGGCAAGTTCACCCCCGAGAACACCCGCGTGACCGCCCTGGTGCTGCTGGCGTATCTGCCGAGCCTGCTCGCGGCGGCGGTTGACCAGCCGTTGATTTTCGCCTTCTATGCCCGCAAGCGCACCCTGCTGCCCAACCTGGTGCAGGGCCTGGCCATCGCCGCCTACTTCGTGGTGGCCTTCGCCTCGTATCGCGCCTGGGGCATGTACGGCCTGGTGATCGCCAACGTCGTCCAGTGGATCGTCCACGCCCTGGTGATGATTGGTTTGGCCCACCGCCAGCTGAATGTGTTCGCCGGCCAGAATATGCTCGGCAATCTGGCCAAGATCGGGCTGGCCGCCACGGCGATGGCCGGCGTGTGCTGGGCACTGAGCAACCTGTTTCCGCCGACCACCAGCAAAGCCGCCACGCTACTGATTCTGGTGGTCGCTGGTGGCCTGAGCAGCCTGGTCTACGGGGCGATCCTGTGGTGGCTCAAGCTCGATGCGCTGCGGTTCTTTGGGGCAGCGCTGGGCAAAAAGCTGCGCCGCTCCAAAACATAGCCACGAACATTTGTCCTAAAAATACACCTGTAGGTCCTGGCATGCAGCCGCCAATCGGTGTATGATGGCGCACAGTGGAACGGGTTAATGCTCGATCTGCATCAATATGGAATGGAGGAGTTTCGCAATGTTGCGACTACCCGCGATGAAATGTGAGGCGTGCCACAAGGGGGCGCCAAAGGTGACGGAGGCCGAGATGGCCGAGCTGGGCAAGCAGGTTCCCAACTGGACCGTCGTCAATCGCGAGAACATCCTGCGGTTGGAGCGGGTGTTTAGCTTCGACACCTTTGTTGAGGCGCTGGAGTTCACCAACAAGGTCGGCGCGATCGCCGAGGAAGAGGGCCATCACCCGGCGCTGCTGACCGAGTGGGGCAAAGTGACCGTAACGTGGTGGACGCATAAAATCGAAGGATTGCATCGCAACGACTTTATTATGGCGGCAAAAACCGACGAGCTGAGCGCAGCGTAGGTCCGACCAGAGACGATCGGGGCAGAGCGGCTCGCTCTAAACCCCGATCGTTTTTTGCATCTAAACCGGCGGCGCAGCCGTAGATGCCTAGGGAAGCGTTTTATTTGTGGAGAATATTTAATGCGGCGTTTTAGTCTGGCGGCGATGGTTGCCATGCTGATCCTGGTCGGCTGTGGCGATGCGACATCGACCACTGCTCCAGCGGGCAGCCCAGCCAAGCTCACGATTCTGACCACGGTCTCACCAATCACCAACATCGTCTACAACATCGGCGGCGAAAAGGTCACCGTGACCGGGATCGTCCCCGAGGGCGTCAACTCGCACACCTTCGAGCCAGCCCCATCGGATGCCCGGCGCGTCGCCCAGGCCGATCTAATCTTCGTCAACGGTCTGAGCCTGGAGGAGCCGACGATCAAGCTGGCCGAGGCCAACAAGAAAGCCGAGACCGAGATCGTCACGCTGGGCGAGCAGACGATTACGCCCGCCGAGTACATGTACGACTTTTCGTTTCCCCAGGAGGCCGGCAGCCCCAACCCGCACCTGTGGACCAACCCAATCTATGCGCTGCGCTACGCCGAGATCGTCCGCGACACGCTGGCGAAGCGCGACCCGGCCAACGCCGAGTACTACAGCCAGAACTACGTCGCCTACAAGACGCGCATCGAGGCGCTGGATCGCGCCATCAAAGCGACGATTGAGAGCATCCCGCCGGCCAACCGCAAGCTGCTGACCTATCACGACTCGTGGGCCTACTTCGCGCCGCGCTACGGCATGACTGTGATCGGCGCCATCCAGCCGGCCGACTTCTCCGAGCCATCGGCCCGCGAGGTCGCCGACCTAATCACTCAGCTGCGCCAGGAGCAGATTCCGGCCATCTTCGGCTCGGAAGTGTTTCCCTCCCCGATTCTGGAGCAGCTCAGCCAGGAGGCGGGGGTGAAGTATATCGACCAGCTCCGCGATGATGACCTGCCGGGCGAGCCAGGGCAGCCGAACCACTCGTATATTGGTTTGATGGTTGAAGACGTGCGGATTATGGCCGAAAACCTGGGCGGCAACCCCGCGCTGATCGCGACCTTCGACACCACAAACATACCCGGCAGCGACACTGCCGTACAACAACAACAGTAAGAGGCCCACCGTGGAACCAATTGTTGAGCTTGGTCGAGTTTCGTTCGGCTATGGAAACAAGCCCGTGCTGGAAAATATCGATCTACACCTTCACCACGGGCAGTTTGCCGCCCTGGTCGGGCCGAGCGGGGCCGGAAAAACCACTCTGCTGCGGCTCATTCTGGGAACGCTGCAGCCAGACCGCGGCACCGTCAGCATCGCCGGCCGCAGCCTGAATGGCGGCCCCGCCCCGCAGGTCGCCTACGTGCCGCAGCTGGAGACCGTCGACTGGAACTTTCCGGTCACCGTCGAGCAGGTGGTGCTGATGGGCCGGGTGCGCAACCGCAGCCTGCTGCCATGGCCCAGCCGCGACGAGAAACGCCGGGTGCAGGAGGTGCTCGATCAGCTCGACATCGGCCAGCTGGCCAGACAGCACATTCGCGATCTGTCGGGCGGCCAGCAGCAGCGGGTCTTCCTGGCCCGTGCGCTGATCGCCGAGCCGGATCTGCTGGTGCTTGACGAGCCGACCACCGGGGTCGATATGCGCGTCGCCGAGACGATTCTGCACCTGCTTGGCGACCTCAACCGGCGCGGCATCACCATCCTGCTGACGACCCACGATCTGAACGCCGCCGCCGCGCACGTCCCGTGGATCATCTGCCTCAACCGCGCGGTGATCGCCCAGGGTTCGCCAGAGTATGTCTTTACAACCGAGACCCTGAACCAGACCTACCAGGGCGATATGCTGGTGCTGCGCCACGAGGGGATGCTGTTTGTGCAGCAGAAGCCCCACGGCCACACCTACCACGATGTGATCCCGCACCCAGTCCCCGGCGAGGTTCCGACCAGCGCCGAGTGGGGAATCGAGTGCGTCGACCTGCCCGCGCCAAAAGGAGCAGTGTAAACCATTATGTTTGAGCCATTTCAGTTTGAGTTTTTCCGCAACGGCACGCTGGCGGCCGTCCTGACTGGTGCGCTCTGCGGCCTGATCGGGGTCTACATTGTGCTGCGCGGCATGAGCTACATCGGCCACGGGCTATCGCACGCCATCTTTGGCGGTGCGGTGGTGTCGTTTGTGCTGGCCTGGAACTTCTATCTGGGCGCGGGGCTGTGGGGCTTCGGTGCCGCCGTGCTGATCAATCAGACCACCCGGCGCACCCGGATCAACGCCGACGCGGCGATCGGGGTGATCACCACCGCCAGCTTTGCGATTGGCGTGGCGCTGATCAGCCGCTACCGCAAGTTCACCCGCTCGTTTGATGCGGCGCTGTTTGGCAATATCCTCGGCGTGGAGACCGCCGACCTGGTGGTCATCGCGGCGGTGACCATCCTGGTCGGGCTGATGATCTTCTTTCTCTACCGCTCGCTGCTCTTCACCACCTTCAGCAGCGATGTCGCCCAGGTCTACGGCGTCAAGACCGGCTGGATCGACACCCTGTTCGCGCTGATGCTGGCGGCGGTGTTGATCGCCTCGATGAAAATCCTCGGTGTGACCCTGATCGCCGCCGCCCTAGTGATCCCGCCGATCACCGCCCGGCTGCTCACCGACAGCTTCAACCGCATGATCCTGCTCTCAACAGCCATCGGGGCGGGCGCCGGGTTTGCCGGCATGTACGCCAGCTACTATCTCGACCTGGCCTCGGGCGCGACAATTGTGCTGACCCAGGCCGCCTGCTTCGCGATCGTGCTGCTGATCACCTCGCTGCGCAAGCGCATGGGCCGCCTGATCCACACCCATGTCTAGGCTGAATTGAGATATTGTCCACGAAGGCCACGAAGAAGCACGAAGATTTAATGTTGTTCGGGCGGGTACCCGCGTGCGGGTATCGTGTTTCTTCGTGGATCAAAACGGTTCTTCTAGGAGTAGTCGGGCGCGAAGTGGGCCAAAACAACCAGCACGAGTCCATCTGATCGCGGCACCGTCATGGTACAATGGCGCCGTTATTCAGCGATTCGGAAGTGAGGTTGCTATGACTATTGCCCTATTGATCCTCAAGTTGATAATGTTTACGATCCTGATCGTCGGGCCGATTCTGATTGGACGCCAGATGACCCAGGCCGCCCGTGGCCGTGACGCCAGTCCGACCATCGCAGCGCCCACCGAGGTCGAGGAAGCCGCCTGATGGCCTCGATTATTCTGCATCTCTCGGATATTCATGCCGGGCCGCCATTTAACTCAGAAAAAGCCATGCTGGTGCTGGAAGAGGCCTGGCGGATCAAGCCCGATCTGATCGTTCTGTCGGGCGATCTGGTGCAGCGGGCGGTATTTCACGACCAGTGGATGATCGTGCGGAATTTTATCGGCCAGCTGCCGCAGCCGCACATTGCGATTATGGGCAACCACGATGTGCCGCTGTACAATCCGCTCTATCGGGTGTTCCGGCCCAACTACTATTTCCAACAATACATCTCGCCCAACCTCAGCCCGGTCTGGAGCAACGCCGACTTTGTGGTTGCCGGAGTGAACACAACCCGCTCGTTTACCCGCGACGGCGGCAAGCTGACCGATCGCCAGCTGGCCGAGCTGGAGGCAACCCTGGGGCAGTATCCCAACACAATGTGTAAAATTGTGACCATGCACCACCACCCAGTGATGCCGCCGGGCGAGACCCGCTCGGTGATCAAGAATGCTGCCGCCGCGCTGCACAGCTTCGATCGGGCTAAGGTGGAGCTGGTGCTGTGTGGCC